>DATCLP010000604.1:0-8310 GCA_036563855.1 Steroidobacteraceae bacterium
TCCCTCACCCGCACGCTTCGCTCTGCGTGCCTCTCCCAAGGAGTCCCCGAGGAGGCGATTCGCGCGCAATGCGCGTCTGGCTACAGCCTACAGCCTAAAGCCTATCGAGAGAGCTTCTTTTTCAGCAGCTCATTGACCTGCGCCGGATTCGCCTTGCCGCCGGTCGCTTTCATGACTTGACCGACGAAGAAGCCGAAGAGCTTGTCCTTGCCGGACCGATACTCGGCAAGTTGCTTCGGATTCGCGGCGATCACTTCGTCGATCACTTTTTCGATCGCGCCGATGTCGGTGATCTGCTTGAGACCCTTCGCCTCGATGATCTCGTCGGCATCCTTGCCCTCGGCCCACATCTGTTCGAACACATCCTTCGCAATCTTCCCCGAGATCGTCTGGTCGACGATTCGCTTGAGCAAACCGCCGAGACGGACAGCATCGACACGCGATTGCGTGATATCGAGGTTCTCCTTGTTGAGCGCACCCGACAGCTCGACCATCACCCAGTTGGCAGCGAGCTTTTCGTGGCCACCGAGCGCTGCGACGACGGCTTCGTAGTAGTCGGCCATTTCGCGGCTCGCGGTCAGCACGCCGGCGTCGTACGCTGACAAGCCGAACTTTTCCATGTACCGCGCTGCTTTTTCGTCGGGCAGCTCCGGCAAGGTCGAGCGAACCGACTCGATGAACGCATCGTCCAATACGAGCGGCAACAGATCGGGATCCGGGAAATAGCGATAGTCGTTGGCCTCCTCCTTCGTGCGCAACGATCGCGTCTCGCCCTTGTCGGGATCGTACAAGCGCGTCTCCTGCTGGACGATGCCGCCGCTTTCGAGGATGTCGATCTGACGCGCAACCTCGTAATTGATCGCCTTCTCGATGAAGCGGAACGAATTCAGGTTCTTGATCTCGCAGCGCGTGCCGAATTCTTTCTGGCCGACCGGCCGCACAGACACGTTGGCGTCGCAGCGGAACGAGCCTTCCTGCATGTTGCCGTCGCAGATGTCGAGGTAACGCACGAGCGTGTGCACCTTCTTCATGTAGGCGACGGCTTCTCTTGCCGACCGCATATCCGGTTCGGAGACGATTTCGAGCAACGGCGTACCGGCGCGATTCAAATCGATACCGGAGGCGCCGTGGAAGTCCTCGTGCAACGACTTGCCGGCATCCTCTTCGAGGTGCGCGCGCGTGATGCCGATCGTCTTGCGCGTGCCGTCCTCGAGCACGATGTCGAGCTTGCCCTTGGCGACGATCGGCAGCTCGTATTGGCTGATCTGATAACCCTTCGGCAGATCGGGATAAAAGTAATTCTTGCGCGCGAAGATCGAACGGCGCGCGATCGTGGCGTTGCACGCGAGACCGAACTTGACGGCCATCCGCACGGCCTCGCCATTCAAGACCGGCAGCACGCCCGGGTAGCCGAGATCGACGAGGTTTGCTTGTACGTTCGGCGGTGCTCCGAACGCCGTCGGCGCGCTCGAGAAGATCTTGCTCTTCGTCGAGAGCTGCGCGTGAATTTCGAGGCCGATGACGGTTTCCCACTTCATTGTTCAGGACTCGGGGCTTGGGGTTCGGGGCTTGGGGCCCGAACCGGACAGACGCAGAAAATACTCATAGGTGGATTTCATTTGCTCGACCCGAACTCGTGTCTCGAGCCTTGCGGCCTCCCTCTCATTCGAATCCTTTCGGGATCTGTTTGTGCCACTCGGTTTCGCGCTGATACATGTGTGCAACGTTGAGCAGCTTCGCTTCGGCGAAGTGCGGGCCGATGATCTGTAGGCCGACGGGCAATCCGTCGATGAATCCACACGGAACGGAGATCGCCGGGAGGCCTGCGAGATTCGCGCCGATCGTGTAGATGTCGTTCAAGTACATCGTGATCGGATCGTCCACCTTCGCGCCGATGTCGAAGGCGGGCGTCGGGGATGTCGGACCCATCAACACATCGACTTCCTTGAAAGCGCGCGCAAAGTCGTCGGTGATCAGCCGCCGCACCTTTTGCGCTCGCAGGTAATAGGCGTCGTAATAGCCGGCCGAGAGCACATAGGTCCCGGTCATGATGCGGCGCTTGACTTCGGCACCGAACCCTTCGCCGCGCGTGCGCTTGTACATGTCCATCAGATCGACGGGATCTTCGCAGCGATATCCGAAGCGCACGCCGTCGAAGCGAGAAAGGTTGGATGAACATTCCGCCGGCGCGACGACGTAGTACGTGGGTACCGACAACGGCAAATTCGGCAAACTGACCTCGATCAGCTTCGCACCGAGCCGTTCGTACAGTTTGAGCGCCTCGCGTACGCGCTGTTCGTTCTGCGGATCGAGGCCGCTATCGAAGAACTCTTGGAGCAATCCGATCTTCAGCCCCGCAAGCGGCTGTTCGAGCGTCGCAAGGTAGTCGGGCACCGGCGCATCGACACACGTGGAGTCTTTCGGATCGAATCCCGCCATGGCTTGCAACAGCAGCGCTGCATCGCGCGCCGTGAGCGTCAATGTTCCAGCCTGGTCGAGGCTGGACGCGAACGCGATCATTCCGTAGCGCGATACACGACCGTATGTCGGCTTCAATCCCGTCAGGCCAGTCAATGCTGCCGGTTGACGAATCGACCCGCCAGTGTCGGTTCCGGTCGCTGCGGGCACCAAGCGCGCAGCGACGGCGGCTGCGGATCCGCCGGACGATCCGCCAGGTACCTTCTTCAAATCCCAAGGATTCTTCACCGGGCCGTACCAACTCGTCTCGTTGGAGGAGCCCATCGCAAACTCATCCATGTTCGCCTTGCCCAGCATGACGCTGCCGGCTTGCGCCAGCCGTTCGACGACCGTTGCGTCATACGGCGCCACGAAGTTCGACAGCATCCGGGAGCCGCACGTGGTCAAAACGCCGTCCGTGCAAAAGATGTCCTTGTGCGCAAGCGGTAGACCCGCCAACCCGCCTGCCCCGCCTTTGGCGAGCAGCTCGTCCGCGCGCGCTGCAGCGGCGAGCGCCTGCTCGGCAGTCACCGTGATGAACGCATTCAGAGTCGGGTTCAAGCGCTCGATGCGGGCAAGGAAATGCCGAGCGAGCTCGACGCTCGAGAACTGCCGGGACCGGAGTCCATCTGCGAGCTCGGCAAGCGTCAAATGATGCAGTTCGGTCATGGGTGCTAACTCGTCGAAGGCAAAAACGCAGGAAGGCGCCGCAAGTCGGGCGGCGGGCGTCGAGGCGGGCTACTCGATAACCTTGGGCACGAGGTACAAGCCGGCTTCCACGCGCGGTGCGTTGCGCTGGTATTTCTCTCGCCGATCCTCGTGGACGACTTCGTCCGGCCGCAGCCGCTGTACCTGATCGGCGAGCGGGTGTGCCATGGGCTCTACGTCATCCACTGAAGCGGCATTGAGCTGCTCGACGAAGGTCAGGATCTTCGACAGGCTGTCGACGTATACGGGCAGCTCTGCTTCGGTGATCGAGAGGCGCGCGAGGTGTGCGATGCCTTCGACGTCTTTGCGGGTCAGGCTCATTGACTTGATTCCGGTCGAGCGCAGAAAACGCTGAAAAAACCGCTAAAAAATGCACGCGTAATGATACACCGTTGTCTTGTGCAAAGTCCTACCCGTTGTTAGAGTACGGCCACTTTTTTGCCCCCGCGTCGTTCGCTTCGCAATAACCATGTTCAGAAAACTACGAGGCTTCTTCTCGAACGACCTGTCGATCGATCTCGGCACTGCAAACACACTGATCTACGTTCGCGGCAAGGGCATCGTCTTGAACGAGCCGTCGGTTGTTGCGATTCGCGAAGAACCAGGTCGTGGAGGCAAGAAGATCGAGGCCGTCGGACAGGAAGCCAAGAACATGCTCGGCCGTACGCCCGGGCACATCACTGCCATTCGGCCGATGAAGGACGGGGTGATCGCCGATTTCAGGGTCACCGAGAAGATGCTCCAGTACTTCATCGAGAAGGTCCACGGCAACCGACTGATGCGCCCAAGTCCGCGGGTGCTCATTTGCGTACCGTACGGCTCGACGCAGGTGGAACGTCGAGCGATTCAGGAGTCCGCCGAAGGCGCCGGCGCACGCTGGGTGCGGCTGATCGAAGAACCCATGGCGGCTGCCGTCGGCGCCGGCCTGCCCGTCCACGAGGCCCGAGGATCGATGGTGCTCGACATCGGCGGCGGCACGTCCGAAGTTGCGGTCATCTCGTTGAACGGTATCGTGTACGCGGCATCGGTGCGTATCGGCGGCGATCGTTTCGACGATGCGATCATCAACTACGTGCGCCGCAACTACGGGATCCTGATCGGCGAGTCGACGGCCGAGCGCATCAAGATCGAGATCGGTTCTGCGTACCCGGGCCAGCAGGTAAACGAGATTTCGGTCAAGGGGCGGAATTTGTCCGAAGGCGTGCCTCGCAGCTTTACGTTGAACTCGAACGAGATCCTGGAGGCGCTGCAGGAACCGCTCGCGGGCATCGTCGGTGCCGTCAAGGTGGCGTTGGAACAGACTCCGCCGGAGCTCGGTGCCGATGTCGCCGAACGCGGCATCGTTTTGACGGGCGGCGGCGCACTGCTGCGAGACATCGACAAGCTGTTGATGGAAGAAACCGGTCTCCCGGTCGTCGTCTCCGAGGATCCGTTGACCTGCGTCGCCCGCGGCGGCGGTCGCATGCTGGAGCTGATCGACGAGCACGGACCGGCCTTGTTCAATTTGGAATAAGCGGGTACAGGCTACGACGCCGCAACGGCAGACTTCGTTCGTACGACCGGCCACGCCGCACATGGCGGCGGCATTGCGCTCGTCTTTTCCGCAGCGACCGCCCGCTCCCTGGATCTGTTGATCACGCTGCCGCCTGGATCATGGTATCCACCGTCCTCCAATTGCTTGGAAAGGTTCCGGCGCGAGTCTCCGCATGGTGACGTTGAGCTCGGATAGTCGCCCGATCATCGGTCGAGGCCCCCCGCTCGGCGCGAGATTTTTCTTTCTTTCGATCTTGTCGATCGCTCTCATGGTGCTCGACCATCGCGGCGGCTACCTCGAAACCGCCAAGATGTGGATGGGCACGGTCACGCACCCTTTCTACAGGATCGTGCAAGCGCCCTTTGATTTTTGGAACTGGCTTTCCGACAGCTTTGCGGATCGCGCCAAGCTGAGGGCAGAGAACGAGCGGCTGGCCGAGGAGCTACGCGTCGCACGGATGCGCGCCCTGCAATTCGAAGCATTGAGCGAGGAGAATCGCCGGCTGCGCGCCATTCGGGCCGCTTCCGACGGGATTGCCGAGCGCACCCTGATCGCAGAAATCATTCGCGTCGACATCGATCCGTTCCGCCATCGCGTCCGGATCAACAAAGGCGCAAACCACGGAGTATTCAAGAATCAACCTGTGCTCGATGCCTTCGGCATCGTCGGGCAGGTGACCGAAGTCGACCGCTACACGGCCGAGCTGATCCTGATCAGCGACAGCGCCCACGCGATCCCGGTGCAAGTGAACCGCAACGGCATCCGGACGATTGCGGTCGGCACAGGCGACATGAACAAACTGTCCCTGCCCTTTCTAACGATCGAGGCCGATGTGAAGGTCGACGATCTGCTCGTGTCCTCCGGACTCGATGGCGTGTTTCCGGCCGGCTACCCCGTCGCGCGCATCACAAAGGTCGAACGAGATCCGTCGCAGACGTTCGCGGTCGTCGAAGCCAAGCCCATGGCTCAGCTCGACCGTGTCCGCGAGGTATTGTTGCTCTGGTTCGGTCAGGAGGCCTCGGAGCCGGAAATGGCGCAGACGCCGCCCACGTCCGAAACGGGTGCGGAGGCCTCGCAGCCATGAGCAGACAACATCCGCACTCTTATCTATTGGCCCCATCGGTAGGGCCAGGCGGGAACCATGTCGGTCGCTGAGATGCGTTCCGGCGCCATGCGCGTCACCGTCACCGCCTTGGTCGCGCTGATCTTCGCCATCATGCCGCTGCCGGCAGAATCGGAGGTCGCGCGTCCGAATCTGCTCCTGCTCCTGATCATCTACTGGTCGTTGAGCGCGCCGCGAGTCGCGGGCCTCATGTTTGCCTGGTTTTGCGGCCTGGCGCTCGACCTGCTGCAAGGTCCTCTGCTCGGCCAGCACGCGTTGGCGTTCCTGTCGATTGCCACACTGACGCACAAACTTCAGCTCCGCATCAGGGTCTTTCCGATCACCCACCAGACGCTGACCGTTTTCATGCTGCTCGTGCTGTACGAGTTCATCCTGTTCTGGATCGACGGCATCATCGGCCAGGCCGTCACGACCTGGATGCGCTGGCTGCCGGTGCTCACGAGCACGCTACTGTGGCCGGTCGTCGTCGCGGTACTGGATACGTGGAATCGAAGGAGTCGGTGAGGGAGAAGGGCTACGGGCAACGGGCGGCGGCTAAAAAAAATGGGCAGCACACGAGGACGAACTGCGCTGCTCGAGCGATGGGTTACATGTAGCGGCGACAGCTAGAGGAAGAGTCAACAGCACATGACAATTGAGAACCATAGCCACTCGGGCGCTAGACCCTATCAATTAATGTGTATGTCCCGACACAGTGCCGCAGCTTCTCTTACCGTAGCCCGTACCCCGTAGCCCGGCGCCCGATTCCGATGCTCCGCCCGGTCCGCATCAAAGATCATCACCAGGAAGCGCGACTCTTCGAGCAGCGCGCCCTGGCTGCGGCCGTGATCATGGCGATCGGATTCGTCGCGATCATCGCGCGGCTGGTTTGGCTGCAGGTCATCAAGTACGACTACTACGTGCAGGAGTCGCAGGGCAATCGAATCAAGATCGAGCCCATTCCGCCGAACCGCGGCCTGATCCTCGACCGGCACGGACAGCCCCTAGCAACGAACGCGCCGTCCTACCAGCTCGAGCTGACGCGCGAACAAGTGTCGGACATCGATGCGACGTTGCGAAAGCTTGCGGAACTCGGGATGTTCGATGCCGCCGACATTCCCGCGCTGCGCAAGGAGATACGCAGCCGCCGCCCATTCGATGCCGTCCCCGTGAAGCTGCAGCTCACCGAAGAAGAGCTGGCGAAATTCGCAGCACGACGACACGAGTTTCCGGGCGTCGAAATCGTGCCTCGTCTCACCCGTTATTACCCGCTCGGCACGAGCAGCGTTCATGCGATCGGCTATGTCGGCGCCATCAGCGAAGAGGACAAGAAAGTTCTGAACATGGACGAGTATGCCGGCACGACGCTGACCGGCAAGACGGGAGTCGAGCGCGCCTACGAGCATGAGCTGCATGGCAAGGCCGGGTTCCAACAGCTCCTCGTCAATGCTCAAGGCAGGCGCGTCGAAGTGGCGGGGCGTGCGGCCGCGGACCTTGTGCGCAAGGAGCCAATTGCAGGTAATGACCTCTTCCTGACGATCGATCATCGGGTGCAGCAAGTCGCAGAAGAGGCTCTGCAAGGCCATCGAGGCACCGTCGTGGCGATCGATCCGACCAACGGCGATGTGATCGCATATGTGAGCTCGCCGGCTTTCGACCCGAATCTGTTCGCGCGCGGTCTCACGCGTGCGCAATACATCGCCTTGACCGAAGATCCGAACCGACCGATGTACGACCGCGCGATCCGCGGCGTGTATCCGCCGGGATCGACGGTCAAACCGTTGTTCGCGATGGCGGCGCTCGAATACGGGGTCGTCACGCCGACCCAGCTGCACTATTGCCGTGGAGTGTGGTCCGCGCCCGGCTACGGGCGTGCCCGCCGCGACTGGGATCTGCGCGGTCACGGCTATGTCGACATGCGCAAAGCGATCGCCACGTCGTGCGATGTGTATTTCTTCGAGATCGCCCGCCTGATGGGCATCGATCGCATGGCCGCGTTCTTGAGCCAATTCGGGCTCGGTCAGCCGACAGGCATCGACATCCCCGGCGAGCGCGTCGGCATTCTCCCTTCGACGGAATGGAAGAAGCGCGCTTATCAGACGAACAAGGCGCTTGCCGTGTGGTTCCCCGGAGACACGATCAGCGTCGGTATCGGTCAGGGCCAAATGCAAGTGACGCCGATGCAGCTCGCTCACGCGGTCGCCACGGTAGCTGCGCGCGGCAAGCGCTATCAGCCTAGACTCGTGCGAGCGGTTCGCGAGGTGCACACGGGGACGGTGCGAGAGATCCCGCCGAAGGAGCTGCCGAGCGTGAAGACATCCGATCCCAGCATTTGGGACGTGGCGATCGCCGGCATGATCGACGTGACGAATGCCCCGCACGGCACCGCGCGTCCATATGTGATGGGGACGCCGTACAAGATGGCCGGCAAGAGCGGCACGGCGCAGGTGTTCACGGTCTCGATCACGGAGCGAATGCGAAAAGCTGCCGAGCTCGCCGAGCACTTGCG
>DATCLP010000605.1:0-3575 GCA_036563855.1 Steroidobacteraceae bacterium
GCATGCGCTCGAGATCTCGTTCGTGTTCGACAACACGGAGAAATCGGCGCGGTTTACGGGCGGCGGTCCGCGTCCGGCGGCGCTCGCGGACAAGATGAGTGATGCGTGGATTGCATTCGCACGTACCGGTTCTCCGGACACGCCGAAGCTTCCGAAGTGGATGCCCTACGACGCGAAACAGCGTGCGACGATGGTATTCAACGACCGCAGCGAAGTCGTAAGCGATCCGACCAAGGAACGCCGGATCGCGATGCAGGAGTTCATGGGGCTGACTTAGCTCATCTCATTTCGGCTCGGGTGTGCGGCCGTCAGTCTTCCTCGACGGCTGCGCGCCTGCTCAGCCGATACGCGCGCGGCGATTGACCGGTGCTGCGTGCGAAGAAGCGCGAGAAATACGCCGGGTCGGGAAAGCCGCACGATTCGGCGATCAATGCCACGCTCATGTTCGTGTACAGCAAGCTCCGTTTCGCCTCGAGCAGGCGCCGCGCATTCAGCAACGCAAGCGGCGAGCTGCCCGTCGTGCGTACGCAGGCGACACGCAGCCTTTCCTGACTGATGCAAAGGCGCCGCGCGTAATCCGCGATACCCCACTGCGACCGATAGTTCGCCTCGACGAGCGCTCGGAATTTCGAGGCCAAGACCGCGTCTGCGGTCGGCGGTCGTGCGGGTTTCGGTGCAAGCTCCATCTTTCGCCGTAGCACCGCCACCGCAATCATCGTCAACCACGATTCCGCTGCTGCACGACGTGCGGGCAGATGCCCATGGAACTCGTCGACCAGGGCTTCGAACAGCGAGCTGATCGGTGCGACCGGTCCGACGATCGGAATGACGCTCGCTTCGGCGAAGACCGGCTGCAGTGCGTCGTAGTCGCGCGCAATCCGCGATAGCAAGATGCCGGATGCCGTGACGATCCAACCGTCAGTACCGGGTTTGAAATCGAACCCATGCACGCAGGATTGCGGCACGTTGATCAGCGCATTGGCCGAGAACGCATGCTGTGCGCCTTCTGCGTGGAAGATGCCGCCGCCTTTTAGCACGAGCAGCAGGTGATACAGGTCGCGATGGGCATGCGGACGAATCGTCCAGTTGTGGCGACGGCTGCGCTCGGCGATCGACTCGACGTGCAGGAAGCGCTCATCGACGTCCTGCGTCGCTTCGCCGTACAGGAAATATTGCGGAATCGTCCGACGTGACATGGGATTGGAAGCTGCGGCGCAAGTCTCGAGCTGTCGGCGCTCCGGTTTCGAGATCTTCGCGGGTCATCAAGTTCGTCTGGGGGAAAGCTACCCCCTCGGTTGGGAAAAGTCCAAGAATTCCTGGCTTTTTTCCATCGTCTCTCGCGTCCCTCCGCGGGAGGATCGTGCCGAAATTTCGCTGATACGCATTCGACACGATGAAAACCCAGGTCGCGATCATCGGTGCCGGCCCCGCCGGCCTCTTGCTCGGCCAGCTGCTGCATAAAGAGGGTATCCATGCCGTCATCCTCGAGCAGCGAACCCCCGAATACGTGCTCGGCCGCATCCGTGCGGGTGTGCTCGAGCAAGGTACGGTGCAGATTTTGGAATTGGCCGGCGTTGCTGACCGGTTGCATCGCGAATCGTTGACTCATGACGGGGTCGATATCGGGTTTCGCGGCCGACGGCAGCGGATCAACTTCAGGGAGTTCGTCGGCAAGCCGGTGATCGTCTACGGCCAGACCGAGATCACGCGCGATCTGATGGCTGCGCGTGCCGCGAGCGGTGCCGTATCGATTTACGAAGCGGAGTCCGTGTCTTTGCACGACATCGCCGACCGGCCGAAGGTCACGTTCGTGCACAAGGGAGAAAAGCGCGAGCTCGAGTGCGAATTCATCGCGGGCTGCGACGGCTATCACGGCGTCAGCCGGCGCACGATTCCCGCGGACAAGCTCACCGTGTACGAGCGCACGTATCCGTTCGGGTGGCTCGGACTGCTGGCCGACGTTCCGCCGGCGTGGGATGAGCTCATTTATGCGAACTCGGATCGCGGATTCGCGCTAGCCAGCATGAGATCGCTGACGCGCGTGCGTTGTTATGTGCAGGTCTCGCTCGACGATCGGGTCGAGAACTGGAGCGACGAGCGTTTTTGGCAGGAGTTCAAGTTGCGCATCGGCGAGGACGTTGCTGCCCGCATGACCACGGGTCCCTCGATCGAAAAGAGTATCGCGCCGCTGCGCAGCTTCGTCGCCGAGCCGTTGCGCTACGGCAAGTTGTTCTTGGCGGGCGATGCCGCGCACATCGTGCCGCCGACCGGCGCGAAGGGTCTGAATCTCGCAGCGAGCGACGTTTTCTATCTCTACGAGGCGTTCCGCGATTACTACAAGCAAGGCACAGAGCGTGGGTTGGACGGTTACTCGGCACGCGCCCTGCGCCGAATCTGGAATGCCGTGCGATTCTCCTGGTGGATGACGACGCAACTCCATCGTTTTCCGGATCAGGACGAGTTCGCGAGACGCATTCAGGAAACGGAGCTGAACTATTTGTTCAGCTCGCCGGCTGCGCAAAAGGTGCTTGCAGAGAATTACGTGGGGTTGCCGCTTTAGTCGGGCGCTGGCCCGACGGGCAACGGGCGACGGGCTACGGCCAGAAGCGCGCGATTGCGCACGAACACCTCCTTCCCAGGGATCTCGGAAAACGCAGCGCGCTCTCACGCAGCCGGTGTGGACGGGGGTTCGCCTCGGCCGCGCCGGTTGCGTGCCCGCTAGGCGCGCGCGATCTATCACCTTGCGCAAGAGCGCGCTCCAGAGTAAGTCGTTTGCGGAACCGTCCGCCGCGCTGAAACGTCCCGATGCCGTTGTCAGGTACTCGGGGCTGTCATGAAGTTGCGGACGTTGGGATTCAGTGCAGGGATTGCATTGTTTGCGGCGTGCGGCGGTGAGCGCACGGACTCGAACCTGACGGCGCCCGGACGCGAAGAAACCGCAAAGACGAAGGCGTTGGAAGCGGGTGCCGGGCTCTTGCAGGGCAAGGCGCCGCTACGCGCGCTAGATGCTTATCTCGACGGCTTTCATTTCTACAGCGGCAATCCGCAGCGTCAGGTGGAGGCGCATCACTATTGCGGACACCTCAACGAAGAGCTGATTCAGTGCGTGATCTTCGACGGCAACGCGGAGAACGCCAAGCTCATGGGCGTCGAGTACATCATCTCGCGCGCGTTGTTCGAAAAGCTGCCGCCGCAAGAGAAACATCTCTGGCATAGCCATGTTCACGAAGTCCAGTCGGGTACGTTGATTGCGCCAGGGATTCCGCAAGCGGCCGAGCATGCATTGATGGAAAAACTCGCCGGAACCTACGGTAAGACGTGGCACACGTGGCACATGCTCGGAACCAACGAGAACGATCCGGCGGGGTTGGGTCTTCCTACCGGGATACCGATGCTGATGATGGGCTTCACGGACGCGTTGCAAGCCGATCCTGAAATGGTGGCGGGACGCGATCGACGCTTCGAGGTGTCGAGCGAACAGAAGCGGGAGGCGCGGAGCGACATTCGCTATCCAGATATCGATCCCGATGCCGATGCCTGGCAGAAGGGCATCGTCCCGCAACTCGAGCTTACGA
>DATCLP010000606.1:0-8084 GCA_036563855.1 Steroidobacteraceae bacterium
GACTTCAGGGAAGTACGTGCCTTCGATGCGCACTGCATAGTTGTCGTTGATGTTCCAGGCGAAACCGAGGCCGCCGAACCACTCACGAGTATCCGCCCGCGAATCGACCGTCACCGAGTCCGGCGGGAAGTCGGCACCCAGTTGGAAGCGCGTCTCTGCGAGGAACAGACCGGCTCGAGCGTACAGATCGAAGCGCTCGCCGAGCGGAATCGTGGGTACGACTGCCAGCGTCGGACCGGTAACGATGAACCGCGAACGTACCGTGTAGCCTTCGGGACCAGCACCGAAATCGGAGACCAAATTCGCGTAGTAGCTCGGCTTGCCGAAGTCTACGTAACCGATTTCTGCAGCCACCCATCGATTGAAGCGATAACCGATTTGCGCACCCCACGCCGTGTCGGTGTCGTTCACATCCGATACGCCGGTCGGAGGCGTGCCGCCGAGCGCGGCCGTCAAGTCTTCGGCGATCGTGTTCAGCTCTCCCTGGCTGAGATCGGTCTGCGCCTTGCCGTAAAACAGCGCGAAATAGGGGTCCGCGGAAGCGAACGTGGGGCCGAAACCCAACACTGCCGCCACGATTCCCGTGCACACAGCTCGTTTTGCGTTCATGCGAAAGTTCTCCCGCGGTCCTATGTCACCCTTTCTCTTATATATGCTCTGCATCCTATTGACTTTGATACAGGCAACCGGGGCGGATTGTAGCGGAATGTCAGCAGAACAATGATAACTGCGTCACGCTCGCAGCATCTTCACTGCACATAACACCGCATGAGAAAGCGATCCATCACAAGCCGCCTGCTCCGTTTCCTGGGCTTCGTCGTCCTGACCTGGGTCGCGCTGACGGCTTCCATCGTGGCCGCATTACGCTGGATCGACCCGCCCACGACGGCCTTCATGCTCCGCGAGCGCTGGCACCAACCCAGCCAGCGGATTCGTCACTCATGGGTCGAATGGGACCGCATCGCCGGATCGATGAAGGTGGCCGTGATCGCCGCCGAGGATCAACTCTTCCCCACGCATCACGGCTTCGATTTGAAATCGATCGACCAAGCGCTCGCCGAACGCGAACGCGGACGCATCCGCGGCGCTAGCACGATCTCGCAACAGGTCGCGAAGAATCTGTTTCTGTGGCCCGGCCGCAGTTGGGCGCGCAAAGGTCTCGAGGCTTATTTCACTGTGTTGATCGAGACGCTGTGGCCGAAGCAGCGCATCCTCGAGGTGTATCTCAACATCGCCGAATTCGGACGCGGCATCTACGGCGTCGGCGCTGCGTCCCAAACCTACTTCGGCAAACCGGCTGCGCGGCTCACTGCCGAAGAAGCAGCCCTGCTCGCAGCCGTTCTACCCAGCCCGAAGCGTTTCCGCGTAAACGCGCCGTCTGCGTACTTGCGCTCTCGCCAGCAATGGATTCTCGAACAAATGCGCAGCCTCGGCGGCACGGCCATGCTCGCAAAGATCGAGCGGTGAGTAGCGAGTGATAACTAGTGAGCGGCAAGCGGCGGGCGCGCAGCGCCCGCCCTTCTCTTTTCCTTTTCCCTTTTCCCTTTCCCCTCTTCAGATGACGCCGCGCCGAATCTGATCGAGCTCGATCGATTCGAACAGCGCTTTGAAATTGCCCTCGCCGAAGCCTTGGTTGCCCTTGCGCTGGATGATTTCGAAGAAGATCGGACCGATGACGTTGCGCGTGAAGATCTGGAGCAGCAGACCCTCGCCCTTCTCCGGATTTCCGTCGATCAGAATCCGGCGCTTCTTGAGCTCCTCGACTTTCTCCTGATGGCCGGGTACACGCTCGTTGATGCGCTCGTAATAAGTATCCGGCGTGTCTTGGAACTGAACGCCCTGCCGCCGCAGCACATCGACGGTTCTGAAGATGTCGTCGGTACCGAGCGCAATGTGCTGGATGCCTTCGCCGCGATACTCGCGCAAATACTCTTCGATCTGCGACTTATCGTCCTGCGACTCGTTGATCGGAATGCGGATCTTTCCGCACGGGCTCGTCATGGCGCGGCTGAAGAGCCCGGTCTTCTGCCCTTCGATATCGAAGTAGCGGATCTCGCGGAAATTGAATAGGCGCTCATAGAACCCCGCCCACTTGTTCATGTTGCCGCGGGCAACGTTGTGGGTCAGGTGATCGATGTACGTAAGCCCGGCGTCGGGCGTCGGCGCCCGGTTCTCGACTGGCACGAAGTCCACGTCATAGATCGTCCGATCGCCGTATCGGTCCACGAGATAGATGAGACTGCCGCCGATGCCCTCGATGGCCGGAATCTTGAGCTCCATTGGGCCGACGTCTGTCTCGACCGGCTTCGCGCCGAGCTCGATAGCTCGCTTGTACGCATAGGCGGCGTCCTTGACGCGAAATGCCATCGCGCAGGCCGACGGCCCGTGCTGCTGGGCGAAGCGCTGCGCGAAGCTGTCCGGCTCCGCATTGATGATGAAGTTGATATCCCCTTGACGATGCAACGTGACGTTCTTGTGACGATGACGCGCCGTTACGGGGAAACCGAAACGTTCGAACAACGTCCGCAAGAGCTCGGGATCCGGCGCCGTGTATTCGACGAACTCGAACCCGTCCGTTCCCATGGGATTGTCGCTGGTGATCTCGGCTCGCGACGACTCGCTCATATGTGAAACCCTCCACTTTGCAGCGCCGCATTGCATACCGAAGCTTGGCGCCGCCGTGCTGATGGTTACAATTGAAACTATCCCCCAATAACGAGTCAAGGAACGTCCCAAATTGACGACGCGCATCGCGAACAACCGCAAGCGCCCGGCAGGCGAGCAGCTTCGCCTCGAGCACTTCGTCCCCTATCGTCTCGCTGTGCTGTCGAACGTCGTCAGCACGAGCATCGCAAGCGCCTACGAGCGCGAATTCGGCCTCACGATGCCGCAATGGCGCGTTCTCGCCGTGCTCGCGCGCTATCCGAGCTCATCCGCTGTCGAGGTGGGTGAACGCTCCGCGATGGATAAAGTTGCGGTAAGCCGTGCGGTGCAGTCCCTCGTCGATGCGGGCCGCGTCGTGCGTACGTTCGATGCGGGCGACCGCCGCCGGCTCGTGCTGAATCTGTCGCCTGCGGGGCGTGCTGTATACACGCGCGTTGCTCCGCTTGCGCTTCGCTACGAACGTCAGCTGTTGGCTGCGCTGAGTCCCGCGGAACGTCGCACGCTCGATCGCCTCATCGAACGGCTGCTCGATCGGGCGCGCGCGCTAGCCGGGAACGGCACGTGGAAGCGCCGGTGACTTCCGGCACGAACATTCTGCGCCAGGGTACCCAGTCGCATGCGATTGATGGGACCTGCACGACTGCGCATGGCTATAATCCGCGCGGTCTTGCCACGAGCGAGGAGACGGTGCGAGTCGTCGCAGAATTCCAAATCCAAATGCTGCGCTATCTGGACGCGCAGGGACAGATCGTCCAAGAGCTGCCGCGCTTCGCGCAGGACGACGCTGAGCTCCTGAAAATGTTCGGTGCAATGCTTCGCGCGCGCACGTTCGATGCGAAGGCGATCAATCTGCAGCGCACCGGCAAGTTGGGAACCTACGCCCCGTGTCTCGGCCAAGAGGCCGCACACGTCGGCGTAGCTGCGGCGCTGCGACCCGAAGACTGTGTCGCGATCGTCTATCGCGAGATCGGCACGCTGTTCTGGCGCGGCGTGCGCATGAAGGATGTTCTGATGTACTGGGGCGGCGACGAGCGAGGGAACGATTTCGGGGGACCGAAGCACGACTTCCCATGGTGCGTGCCGATCGCGACACAAACGCTGCACGCTGCGGGCGCAGCGATGGCCTTCAAGATTCGCAAGGAACCGCGCTGCGCTCTGGCCTACATCGGCGACGGCGGAACTTCCGAGGGATCGTTCTACGAGGCGATCAACCTCGCGGGCGCCAAGCAGCTCCCGGTCGTGTTCATGATCGTGAACAACAAGTGGGCGATCTCCGTGCCGATCGAGCAACAGACGGCGGCGCAAACCTTGGCGCAAAAGGCGATCGCGGCCGGCATTCCCGGCATTCAAGTGGACGGCAACGACGTGATCGCAGTGCGCGAGTGCACGGCGCGCGCATTGGCGAAGGCCCGCGCGGGCGGCGGACCGACCGTGATCGAGGCGCTCACATATAGATTGAGCGATCACACGACGGCCGACGATGCAAGCCGTTATCGCTCGGAAGAAGAAGTCGCGGAAGCTTGGAAGGCCGAGCCGCTCATCCGGCTGCGGAAGCTTCTCGTCTCGCGCGGCGCGCTCGACGAGCGCCGTGAGCAAGCGATGAAAGCCGAATATCAACGCGAAGTCGACGCGGCCGTGCAGGAATACTTGAGCACGCCCAAGCAACCCATCGACGCCATGTTCGATTATCTGTTCGCCAACCCGCCGGCATATCTTCGCGAACAGAAAGAGATCGCGCGGCGTTATGCGGGCACGCGAGGGCCGTCGCACTGACGGCGCACAACGATACCGAATTACTAAAGAGGCGTCCGTGGATTCGAACAAATGGATTTTTTCCGCCAGAGCTTCGCAGAACGGTTCCAGCGGACACAGCATGAGGCTTCGCGCCTATGCCTAAGGTGACGATGGTCGAGGCCATCGCGATGGCCCAAGCCTGGGAGCTCGAGCACGATCCGAGCGTGGTCGTGCTCGGCGAAGACGTCGGTAAAGGCGGTGGCGTCTTTCGTGCGACTGCGGGCTTGTACGAGCGATTCGGTGCGGAGCGCGTGCAAGATACGCCGCTCGCCGAGAACATGATCGCCGGTATGTGCGTCGGCATGGCTGCGCAAGGACTGCGGCCCGTGGCCGAGATTCAGTTCATGGGTTTCGTCTATCCGGCGATCGATCAGATCGTCAATCACATGAGTCGTCTTCGGCACCGTACTCGCGGGCGCATGAGCTGCCCTGTCGTGCTTCGCATGCCGCATGGCGGCGGCATCCACGCGCCTGAGCATCACTCGGAGTCGGTCGAGGCGATGCTCGCGCACGTGCCCGGCATCCGCGTCGTTTGCCCGTCGTCGCCGGCACGTGCCTACGGATTGCTACTCGCTTCGATCCGCGATCCAGATCCGGTGATCTTCCTCGAGCCGGTGCGTCTCTATAGATATGCGAAGCAAGAAGTCGCCGACGACGGCCAGGCGCTGCCGCTCGATGTCTGCTTTACGTTGCGCGAAGGAGACGATGTCACGATCGTGACCTGGGGCGCGATGGTCGTCGACGTCATGAAGGCCGCCGAGCAGCTCGCTCGAGAGAACATCAGCGCGGAAGTGATCGATCTCGCGACGATCAGTCCGATCGACGCCGAGACCATCCTCGCCTCGGTGGCGAAGACCGGGCGGCTCGTGATCGTTCACGAGGCCGCGCGCAATTGCGGCGTGGGCGCCGAGATTGCCGCGCTCGTGGCCGAACGCGGCCTGTACGATCTGCTCGCGCCGATTCAGCGCGTGACCGGCTTCGATACGGTCATGCCGCTCTATCGATTGGAAAACGACTACATTCCGAGCGTCGCGCGCATCGTCGATGCCGCGCGTGCCGTGATGAAACCTGAGCTGTCCGCATGACCACGTTCAATCTTCCGGATCTTGGCGAAGGGCTGCCCGAGGCGGAAATCGTCACGTGGCATGTCAAGGAAGGCGATCGGATCGAAGTCGATCAGCCCATGCTGTCCGTCGAGACCGCGAAAGCGGTCGTCGAAGTGCCGAGTCCGTACACCGGCGTGATCGCGAAGATTCATGCCAAGGTCGGCGAGACTGTGCAGGTAGGTCGCCCGCTCGTCGACTTCGCAGATGTTGCGGATGCGCCTAAACAAGGAGCCCCGGCCGGTCGCGAACCGGCGCCAGCTTCGAATCAAGGCATGGTCGTCGGCCACATGGCTTCGACCGACGAAGAGCTCGTCGATCGCGCAATCATCGGCAGCACGGCAAGCCGCACAGCGCGATCGCGCGTGCGCGCCGCGCCCGCCGTTCGCATGCTGGCAAAGCGATTGAACGTTGATCTGAACCACTGCCATGCATCCGGACGGTACGGTTTGATCACCGTCGACGACGTTCTCGCCGTCGCGAACCTGCGAACCCCCACCGCGCGTGCGAGCTTGCCGCCGATTCCGGGCCTCACCGACGCCGATCGCCTCCGCGGCACACGCAAGGCCATGGCGCACAGCATGACGCTGTCGCGCGACGAGATCGCGATGTGCACGATCTTCGACGACGCCGATATCGAAGCGTGGCCCAAGGGCGAAGACATCACCGTGCGCTTGATTCGCGCGATCGTCGCCGGCGTGAAAGCCGAGCCGGGATTGAATGCGTTGTTCGATCCGTCCGTGCCCGCTCGCAAGATCAGCAGCGAATTGCACCTTGCGATTGCGGTGGACACGGAAGATGGATTGATCGTACCCGTGTTAAGAGATGTTGGAGCGAAGTCGGCTGCGGAGCTGCGAGCGGCCGTCAACGATCTGAAACGCCGCACCCGCGAGCGCGCCATTGCTCCCGAAGAGATGCGCGATTACACGTTCACGCTATCGAACTTCGGCATGATGGCTGGGCGTTATGCGACCCCACTCGTCGTGCCGCCGACCGTGGCCATTCTCGGCGCGGGAAAGCTGCAGCGCGACGTCGTCGCCGGAGCAAACGGACCCGAGATTCACACACGGATTCCGCTTTCGCTGACGTTCGATCATCGCTGCATCACCGGAGGCGAAGCGTGCCGGTTCTTGGCTGCGGTCATCGCTGACTTGAACCGACCGAATTGAGATCCATTTCGTCCCGTGCGTTGCGCGGGGCCGGCATTTCGTTCCCGAGAACCGCAAGTTGAGGTTTTCGGATTCTTCGAGCGAGCTGCATCATGTCTTCGATTCCAGTCGCACGACAAAAGCTGATAGCCGATATTGCCGCCTGCGCGCGCGGCATGCGCCGGACTCCGATTCCGGCTGCCTCGTTCGTCAAGCAATACTTCCACGGCGTCGATGAAGACGACTTGCGCGCGTCGCCTGCGTCGGACTTGGCCGCGGCGGCGATAGCTCATTTGCGCTTTGCCTCGCGGCGCGCTCGCGGCCGTCCGCTCGTACGCGTCTACAACCCGAGCGCAGATCGGGACGGCTATGCATCCACGCATACGATCGTCGAGGTGACGCTCGAGGACATGCCCTTCCTCGTCGACTCTCTGAGCATGGTCATGACGCGTGCCGGACTGCGGATTCATCGGATGATGCATCCGGTCCTGCCGATGAAGCGGGATCGTCGCGGCAATCTCCTCGCCTTGGTGTCGGACGAATCGAACGAATCCGGCATCATTCACGAATCGTGGCAGCGCTTCGAAGTCGATCGTCTGGAAGAGGAATCGGCACAGCGGGCGCTCGAAAAGCAGATTCTTGCAGTCCTCGAAGACGTGCGGCTTGCGGTCGAGGATTGGCAGCCGATGCGCGAAGCGGCTCTGAAGGCCGCAAGGGAGCTCGACGACTCAACCGCCCCCTCCGCCGCCGCCGAGCGCCGCGAAGTCCAAGCGCTTCTGCATTGGCTCGCCGACAACAATTTCACGTTCCTCGGTTATCGAGAGTACCGGCTGAAGCGCGGACGGACATTCGATCTCGCTGAACCGCAGCCGGAAACCGGACTCGGCATTTTGCGCCCCCGGCGCAACCGACCTGCCAAGCCGAAGACATTGACCGGCGCGATGCGCGAGCACGCCCGCGATCCGCAACTTCTGACGATTACGAAAGCGAACTCCTTCGCGACCGTTCACCGCGCAACGCATCTCGACTACATCGGCATCAAGACATTCGACAAATCGGGACGCGTAACCGGCGAGAAGCGATTCCTGGGCCTATTCACGTCGGCTGTCTATCGGCGTAGCCCGCGCGAGATTCCGCTGCTGCGAGAGAAGGTCGAGCGCGTCGTCGCTCACTTCGGTCTCGATCCCGCGAGTCACGACGCGAAGGCAATCATGCACGTGCTGGACACGTATCCCCGCGATGAGCTGTTCCAAGCCAGCGTCGCCGATCTGATCCGCATCGTGCGCGCCGTCGTGAATCTCTACGAGCGTCAGCGAGTGCGCGTCTTGCTGCGCCGCGACGTTTTCGGGCGCTTCTATTCGGCGCTGATCTACGT
>DATCLP010000607.1:0-7089 GCA_036563855.1 Steroidobacteraceae bacterium
ACGCGCCGCGATGAAGTCGTGCTGGCGACGAAATTCGGCAACGTGCGCGGACCGAACGGAGAGTTTCTCGGTATCGACGGCCGTCCGGAGTACGTGCGCTCCGCATGCGATGCAAGTCTGAAGCGATTGAAGGTCGATTGCATCGATCTCTACTACCAGCATCGAGTCGATCCCAAAGTGCCGATCGAAGAGACCGTCGGTGCCATGGCGGAGCTCGTGAAGGCCGGCAAGGTGCGATACCTGGGATTGTCTGAGGCGTCGGCGACAACCTTACGGCGGGCAGTTACTGTTCATCCGATCGCCGCGTTGCAGACGGAATACTCGCTGTGGACACGCGACGTCGAGCAGGAAATCTTGCCGACCTGCCGTGACCTCGGCATCGGTTTCGTCGCTTACAGCCCGCTCGGCCGGGGATTCCTGACCGGCGCGATTCGTTCTGTCGACGATCTGGCGCAAGACGACTGGCGCCGCAGGAACCCGAGATTCGAGGACGAGAACTTCGAGAAGAATCGGCGACTCGTCGATATCGTCACTCAAATCGCGCAAGAGAAGGGCTGTACGCCGGCGCAACTTGCGCTCGCGTGGCTCTTGCACCAAGGCCCCGATATCGTGCCGATTCCCGGCACGCGCCGCATCGAGCGTCTCGAGGAAAATGCGGCCGCCGCGAGCATCGTGCTGAGCGATGACGACTTGCAGCGCATCGATCAAGTGCTCGCAGGCCACACTGTCGCCGGTACACGCTACCCTGCCGAGGCAATGCAGACGTTGAATCGGTGAATTGGGGACTTGGGGCTCGGGGCGTGGGGCTACGAGCAACCGCTCGAGATCAGGAACGCGAAGTGTGCCAAGCGCATCGGCGCACTTCGCAACTCCTATCACCCGGACGCTTCGCTCTGCGTCCGCTAATTCTCAACGCATAGTCGGCTGCTGCCCCAGCCACGTCGGACCGATGAGGCTGTGCAGGAACGTGCGTCCGTCGCTTTCCAACACGCCAAGTCCCGTATAGCTGCCATTCGTCGATCCGCCGACCGTGAGACTGATGGGACAGTTGCTCAACTGCACATCGAGCTTCACGAGGTGGTATGCAGGGTCCGCAATTGCAGCCGTGCCGCGGTACACGCAGCCGTTCGTGTGAGATCCGTTGAGCTCGCCGCTCGGATCCAGCGTGATCGTATAGGTGGTGCCGGCGCCCAAGAAGATGGTTCTCGTGAGCGTATACGTGCCTGCGAGATCGGACGCGGTCAATGGCGCGGTCGGCCGTGCAGTGCGCGTCAACGTGAAGCGGTAGTCGTCGCCGCGAATTCTCACTTCGCCGCTCATCGCATCATTTGCGACTGTTGCGCGGAAGCGAGCATCCTCGGCACTGCTGGCGAGATAACGCGTCGACTGCAGCTCGGCTTCGATGCTCGCTCCGCAGCAAACGTTGCCGTAAACGAGGAACTCAGGCGAAGACGACGCATCGCGACGATCAGATACGATCAGATGCATGTCACCCGCACTCGTAACCAAAGCGCGCGCACCGAGATCGCGCCCTCTCTCCGGTTCGAACGTTCCGATCCAGTACCCGACAGCAGCAGCTTGCGGCGGGGGTGGCGGCTCCGGTTGCGACGGTGGCGGCGACGGTGGCGGCGTTTCTCCGGGTAGGGCCGACGGATCAGTGAGGCTGCCGCGCCCGTTCGAGCAGGCGCACATTGCAAGAATGAGAGCGAGTGTCGTGCCGTGGAGACATTTCGAATTCATCCCACTCCCCTTCGGTTTTTTTGGCACGTTGCCAACGCATAACACCGACAGGAATGGGTCAGTTCCGTGGCGCGGGGCTCGGGACTAGAGGCTCGGGGCGTGGGGCTGGGGCTCAGTCGAAACCGAGGTTACAGAGTCCCGCAGCGAACTGCGTCGAATTCTAAATTCTCAAAAGCGGTAGTAGATCCCCACTAAGAAGTCATAACTGTTGAGCTTGCGCGCCGTGAGCTGGCACGACATCGGTGTAGTGCAAGCGAGCGCATCCAATTCGACTTCGGAGCGATCGGTCGCGATTTCCAAGGTCAGCCGCGAGAAGTCGAGCCCGGCGGCCACGAGCAAACCGGGGCTCGAGCTCGAATACTGATCGCCGTCGACATAGTGATATACAGCGCCCGCGCGGACATACGGGGAGACGGGTCTGTGCGTGAGAAAAGAGAAACCCAGCGTTGCGGAAACAGGCAGCTCGAAATGGTTGACGTCGCCCGAAATGAAGAACATCGGTCCTAGGCCGAGATCGGCGCGCAGATTGGAGCTCCACAAGTACGTCGCCTTTCCGCCGAGCCCGATCGGCACGCGCACATCCACATCGGCTTCGAAACCTGCCAGACGCAAGTTCTCTTCATAGTGATCGGCGACATCGCCGATCCCGCTCGCATAGGCGACGCCGAGCTCGAAGCGCCAATCGCCGGCGGCATACGCATCGCTCGCGAACGCGAGACCGATCCATAAGAGAATCGAGAATTGAGAATGGAGAATTGAGAGCTGGCGGCGCTCTCGCGCGGGTTCTGGCCGTAACCCGTCGCTCGTTGCCCGTTGCGCCACCACCATGCTGCACTCTCCCTACGTTGCCGACATGAAAGTCGGCAGGTGCGTAGGAAGTTCCTCACGTCGCGACGGAAGTCGCGACAGGCTGTAGGCTGTGGACTGTAGGCTCAAGAAATGCCGTAGCCGCACTATGCGGCGCGATACGATGGATTCGCCGGACCACTTCGAGTCCCACGCCCCGAACCGCAAGCCCCGAGCCCTTAGCCGTCGTGCTACACGCGACGGCAGAGCAGTAGCCCCAGCCCGACCATATTGAGCGCCGCAGCCAGCAAGAACGCGGCGCCCGGGAAATAGACAGGGGCTGTTGCGGCTGTAAATGCCGCCATCGCCTGCGCCATGACGAACGGTCCGACGACGTTGGCGATGCTGGCGAGCGAAGCCATGGCGCCCTGCAGCTCGCCTTGTGCGTTGCTCGGCATTCTTTGTGACAGCAGCGCATTCAGCGCCGGATACGAGATCGCTTGTAGCGCACCCACGAACGTGTACACGAACACGAGCCACGCATGCGTCACGAAGGCGTACGCAACGGCAATTGCACTGGCCGTCGCGAATCCGAGCACGGCTGCGTTGTGTTCGCCGATTCGCTTCGACAACCTTCCGGTGACGAACGCCTGAGCGCCGGCCATTGCAATGCCGGTCGCAACGAGCGAAAGACCGATCATTTCGGTCGACCAATCGAACTTCGCGGTCATGAAGAACGCCCACGTGCTTGGATAGACGGTGTTGGCGATCAAGAACACGAAGGCGGCAAACGCATATAGCAACACGCCGGGATGGCGCTGCAGCTCGCCCAACGCCCCCAACGGGTTGGCTTTGCGCCAGGAAAATGCGCGCCGACGATCCGGAGGCAACGATTCGGGCAAGACGAACATCCCGAAAAGAAAATTGATTCCTGCGAGCGCAGCGGCGACGAAGAAAGGCGCACGGGGCCCGAGCCCACCCAGCAATCCGCCGATACCCGGTCCGAGAATGAAACCCAATCCGAATGCTGAGCTCACCAGCCCGAATGCGTGCGCACGCCGCTCCACAGGCGTGACATCGGCAACGAATGCGTTCGCCGGCACGTACACCGCGCCCGCAATCCCGGCAACTGCGCGTCCGAGAAACAGCCATGCGACCGTCGGGGCAAAGCCCATCAGCAGGTAATCCACGCCGAATGCGAACAACGATGCGAGGATGATCGGTCTGCGGCCGAAGCGATCGCTGAGGTTGCCGATCACTGGGCCGAAAAAGAACTGAAACACCGCGTACGTGGCCAGCAGAAACCCGCCTGTACGCGTCGCCGCCGCAATGTCCGGCTCGCCGATGTGTAGCAGCAACTGCGGCAGCACCGGCATGACGATGCCGAACCCCATCGCATCGATGAGCCGGGTCACGAAGATGAAGATCAGAGGGTTGCGGCCGATTCCCCGCGCACGCGCATCCGCGGCATGCATGCGGATCAGTCTCCGGTTCGCTGCGAAGTCGGCGGCCGGTAGTGGTAGGCGATCGGCACGCCGCGCTCGACACATCGAGCGTCCGCGCCACCGCGAACCAAGTACCACTCGGAGCGGTTCGCGCTGCCGAGCGGCGTGCGCTCCGCTTGCTGAAAACACAGCGACAGCGAATCCGCGTTGACGACGAGCTGCCTGTCCGCCGATGCGGCAAGCCAGCGCGCCGCATCCATGGTCTCTTGCTCGCTTTCACGCCAGCGCGCATGCCCGAAATGAACGACGGGTCGACTTGCCTGCAACAGGTACTGTTCTTTGAATGCGACCAAACCAAGCGGCGCGTTCGGGTCCGCAGCCGCCTCGACTCGCCGAATGAAGTCCTGACCCGAACGCACGGCATTCATGGCTGGATTGACCCAGAAGCTAATGATGAGCAGCAACGACGCGAGCACACCTGCGAACGCTGCGAATCCGTGCCGTGGGCGTGTAAGCGCACAGATGACGATGGAAGCTGCAGCGATCGCGATGAGCGGGACCAACGGATCGATGGCGTATTCGGCCATCACTTCCGTGCGCCGTTCTTCGTCTACGAGCAGATACGGAATCGCGAGCGCAGTCACGGCGGCGATCGTCGCGCTTACCCAAAAGAGCGTGCGTTGTGCGTTGACGCGCACAGCAACGTCCCGCAAGTACGGTGCGCAAGCAAGCACGAATGCCGGAACGGCCGGAAGCACGTAGACGCCGCGTTTACCGGTGCTGAAGCTGAAGAATGCAACGACTGTCAGGACCCAAATCACGAGTAGCGCAATGCGCAAGTCACGCTCCTGCCAGGCGCGACGCCATTGCGGAACGATCCACGGCAGCAGCGCCGTGAGCGGCAGCCACAGCCACGGAATCACTTCGATCACGAAATACCACAACGGCTCGCGATGATGCCAAGCGTTGGCATACCGATCGATCGTCTGCCGAAACAGGATCTCATCGCGATACGCGGCAATTTGCGAGTCGGCCTGGGCAGCCAGCAATATCGGCACGAGCCAGACCGCTGTGGCAGCAGCGAAGGCAAGCGGACCCAGCAACCATTTCGCACTCGGACGTGCAGTAAAGCGAGGTACCCATGCATCCGCACGCAGCACGGCATAGGGAATCAGCAAGAACAGCGGCAGGAAGCCGACGCCTTTGGTGATCACGCCGAAGCCGGCTGCCGCCCAGCCGATGCAATACCAGCCCCACTGCGGACCCTGGAGTAAATGTCTCAAGAGCCCATAGAGCCCGAGCGTGGTCCAGAAACAAAGCGTCGCATCGATTTGCGCCTGACGCGCTTGCCAAGCGAACTGGACGGTGAACAACAAAGCGAGCGCCGCAATGAATCCGGTCTCGCGATTCCAGAGTCGCCGCCCGAGATCGTAGATGAGGAGCGCACAGCCGAGACCGCTCAGCAAGGACGGCAAGAGAAAGGCAATGCGCAGCGAGCCGACAACCTCCAACCAGAATCCCATCAACCAGAAATACAACGGCGGCTTGTCGGCATAGATGTCGCCGCCGACCCGCGGCACGAGCCACTCGCCTGTAGCGACCATGTCGCGTGCAATCAGCGCGAAGCGTGGCTCATCCGCAGGCCACGGGTCGCGCAACCCGATTCCCGTTCCGATCAGCACGAGCCCGAGGCCGAGGAGCCAAAGCACGTCGCGCCGCACGTCTTCGGATCGAGCGCAACCCGGACGGAATACTTTCGCCGCCAGAAATGACTCTGCCGAGTTCATGCCCCCCGCTCTTGCGCAGACCGACGTTGTTGTTGGAATCGCGGGAGTGTAGCGGGACGAGGTAACAGGCGACAGGCTACAGGCGACAGCAAAGGGCTCTGGGCACTGGGCTCTGGCCAGAGATTTGCGCACGAATGCACGCCCTATCCCCAGCCTTCAGCCTTCAGCCTCCAGCTTTCTGGCTCCTATATCACTCCGCGACACTTCTCGCCGGCTCGTCCCTGTTCGTCGAGCGGCCTCGCGATCTCACGCGAAAAGTGCCTTTTGCTTCGATGAATCCTTCGGTTCCGGGGCGAACGCCGACGGCAACGAGAGACGGCCCGGACATCCCACGCTCCGGCCGCGTTGCGACGAGATAGAAGTCGAGTTCTTTCGTCGGCACGCCGACGCAATCGAGCGCGCCCACGTTGCCGCAGCCCCCGGACGTCGCTTTGCTGCCGATGATCCAGCTTCGCAACCTGCCCTGCTCGTCGAGCTCGAGGCGGGCCAATCGAACGTCGTTTACGGTCCAGCGCTTTCCCAGCCATTCGAAGGAGAACGACCGAAGACGGCGGCCTTCGAAGACGTCCTCGAACAACATCCCGGGTTTGACGAGCGGACCGTCGAACGACCACGAGCCGACATAGCGCGAAGGTTTTCCCTTTCCTTCACGGTGCACAATTTCGAAATCCACGTGAATCGGCCCGGCAGCCGTCTGCGCACCGAGCAATAAGAGGAGTGCCCCCAAAGTCCGCATGGCGCATTTCCGAATCATCGGTTCTTCAATGCGCACGAGGCGTCGATGTTTCCTGCACGCACGACAAAGGGCGAGGACAGAAACCTGCCCCGCCCTACCGCCCTTAGCGGACCCGTGGTGTTAGCGGTCTTGGCTCTTCGCCAGCTTCGCTTCGAGCCGCTTGGCCTCTTCCAAGTGCTCCTGCAATGTCGGCAATGTCTTCTTCGCCAATGCGCGGAACTCCGGATCCACGTTCGTGGACGTGGAGGCGTTCTCGAACAGCTCAACCGCCTTCTCGTGGTCGCGAACCATCTGCTGCATGAAGTCGTGATCGAAATCGGCATCGGCCTTTTGACGCTCGAACTTCTCCATCATCGCCTTGTGCATGAGATCGGGCTCCGACCGCACCTCGACGTTCTTCGTCTTTGCTGCGGCCATCAACTCCTTGTTGGCCTTCGTATGGTCAGCGACCATGCGTTGCGCATACGCTTTCACTTCCGGGTTCGTCGCGCGCTGCTGCGCGAGCTTACCGAGCTCTACTTCGGCAGCACCGGCAGCCCCGGCTTGTTTCGCGAAGTCTTCCGTATCGAGACGCGATCGGCGCATGCCTGATGCG
>DATCLP010000608.1:0-4571 GCA_036563855.1 Steroidobacteraceae bacterium
AGAGTAGAGGGTACGGCGCCAATGTGCGAGCGGGCGAAGCGGATTTTGTCGGAATCTTGCGGCACGCGCGAACGGTCGCCGCCGCAGGTCGTGCATGTCAAGTTCGAGCGGTGTTGACATCGCTGCCCACGGCAGCAGCGACGCTCGATAGGCCGGCCGCGCGTGCGCGAGCTGCCAACCCCAGTGCGATTCGCCGTGGGAGCAACGGTCCCTCGTAGATCAATGCCGTGTAGATCTGCACCAGACTCGCGCCGGCGCAGATCCGCGCCCATGCATCGTCGACGGACTCGATGCCGCCAACTGCTACGAGCGTGACTCTCGAACCGACACGCGCGCGCAGCCGACGTAGGACCTCGAGTGCTCGGGCCTTCAAGGGCGCGCCCGACAGTCCGCCGTCTCCATAGGCCTCGACCGTTGCGCGAGGTGTCGACAGGTCGCCGCGATCAATTGTCGTATTCGTGGCGATGATGCCGTCCAGGCCGAGCTCGAGCGCAAGGTCGGCGATCGCATCGATGTCTTCGTCCGCAAGATCGGGCGCGATCTTGACGAGGAGCGGTACGCGCGGCGTCGGGCGTGCAGCATCGAGGGTATCGCGCACACGTACGAGCAACGCGCGCAACTCAGTCACGTTCTGTAGTTGCCGCAGACCGGGCGTATTCGGCGAGCTCACGTTCACGACGATGTAGTCGGCTAGCGGCGCGAGTAGCTGGGCGCTTCTCGAATAGTCGTCAGCGGCGTGCTCGTTCGGCACGACCTTCGTCTTGCCGATATTGATGCCGAGAATCGTTCGGCGTCGACGGGCACTCGCAATGCGATTGCTCGCCGCCTGCGCGCCGCGATTGTTGAAGCCCGTGCGATTGATCAGCGCCCGGTCGGCCGGCAACCGAAAAATGCGCGGCTTCGGATTACCGGGCTGGGCTTCGGCCGTGATCGTGCCCACTTCAACGAATCCGAAGCCGAGCGCACCGAAGGTTTCGAACGCTTCGGCGTCCTTATCGAGGCCGGCGGCGAGACCTACGGGCGTCGGGAACGTCAATCCCAAGGCATGCACTTCCAAAGCCGGATCGCGCGGTAACAAGAGCGAGCGAAGCGGGCGCACCAGCGGCGAAAAAACGCGAAGCAATGCGATCGTCAGGCGGTGCGCCGTTTCGGCGGGAAGCGCAAACAGGATTGGACGAACGATGAAACGGTAGAGCACTAGGGGCGATGCTGCGGCCGAATGAGACCGCAGCTTGCCATTCCAGCCGCGCTCGATTCAAACCGAAAATCAGTCAGCGATGCGGGCCAAGTTCCGGGTCCCGCGTCGCAAGCCCTAGCGATTCATTACCCCCAACTGCTCGAGCGCGTGCTCGATTGCGTGTTCATCGTACGGCTTCGAGAGATACGTAATGTTAGGGTCGTCCGAGAAGCTGCCGAGTTGACCTGATCCATATCCGCTGGCTATCACGAGCGCCAAGTTCGGGAACTTCTTGCGCAACTCGCTGGCGAGGGCGAGGCCGCTGCGATCCGGCAGCCCGATGTCGATGATCGCGACGTCGAGCTCGGGCGTCTTCTCTGCAATCGACAACGCGCCTGCGGATGTGGAGGCTTCGACGATGCTGAAGCCGAGGCCTTCCAAGCTCTCCGTCAAGAACAGTCGGACGAGCTCTTCGTCTTCGGCGACTAGAGCGACCGGATGCTTGACCGGTGTGATCTGGGGCAGAACCAAGACTTCACGGATGCGCGAGGCGAGCTGTGCGCGCGTGAAGGGCTTCGCCAACAGATGGATGTCTGCATCGAGTCGGCCATCGTGAACGATGCTGTCCCTCGCATAACCGGTCGTGAGCAGTGCCTTCAAACTCGGACGGTGACGGCGCGCTCGATCGAGCAGCTCGCGGCCGTTGGCGCCTGGGAGCACGACATCCGTGAACAGAAGATCGATTTCGGGATGTTGTTTCAGGATCTCGAGCGCCGCTTCTGCGCTGGGCGCCTCCAGGACTTCGAAGCCGAGCTCGCGCAAGCTTTCGGTGCTGTAGATCCGAACGTCATCGTCGTCCTCGACGACGAGAATGGTTTCGCCGGAGCGCGCTGTCGGAACGCTCACCGGAAACTCGGGGACCTCATCGACGGCGGCTTTGTTGAGCCGGGGCAAATAGATCCGCACGGTCGTCCCGCGGTTCGACTCGCTGTAGAGCTTGATGTGTCCGTTCGATTGTTTGACGAATCCGTACACCTGGCTCAATCCCAAGCCCGTCCCTTGACCCATCGGCTTCGTCGTGAAGAACGGGTCGAACGCGCGCCGCAACACCTCGGGCGGCATGCCGGTGCCGGTGTCGGTGACCGAAATCTGCACGTACTGTCCTGCATCGATATCCGAGAAACGGTCGGAAACCGTCTCGTCGAAGTGGATGTTCGACGTCTGAATCGTGAGCGTGCCGCCTTGGGGCATTGCATCGCGCGAGTTCACGGCCAGATTGAGAATGGCGCTCTCGAGCTGATGCGGATCGACATCGACGCGCCACAAACTCGGTGCGAGCATCGTCTGAACGGTGATGTTCTCGCCGAGCGTGCGGCGCAGCAGGTCCGACATGTCCGCGACCAGCTCGTTGATGTCGCAGGGTTTGGGATTCAGCGGTTGCCTGCGCGCGAAGGCGAGCAATTGTTGCGTCAACGTAGCTGCACGCTGCGCCCCGCGCAGCGCTTGGTCGACGGCGCGCCGCATTCGGTTGTTGTCGGACGAAACATTCCGTTCGATCGCATCGAGATTGCCGAGAATGACGGTCAGCAGATTGTTGAAGTCGTGCGCGACCCCGCCGGTGAGCTGACCGATGGCTTCCATCTTCTGCGACTGATGGAGCTGCTCCTGCATGGCGCGGTACTCGGTCATGTCTCGCGTCACCTTCGCGAATCCGATCAGCTTGCCGGTTTCGTCGCGAATCGGATCGACGAGCACGTTGGCCCAGAACTGCGAGCCGTCCTTGCGTACGCGCCAGCCCTCGCTCTCGTGCTTACCGCGCGCAAGAGCTCGTTGCAGCGAGCGTTCGGGCTTGCCGGCGGCTCGGTCCTCTTCCGTGTAGAACTTGGAGAAATGCTCGCCGAGCACTTCTTCGCTCGAATAACCCTTGATGCGCGCGGCGCCGGGATTCCAACTGATCACGTAACCTTCGGTGTCGAGCATGAAGATGGCGTAGTCGGTCACGCCCGCGATCAATTGTTGAAAGAGCTGCTCGCTTCGGCTCAGAGCGGCGCTGCTTTGCTCGGCTTGACGCTCGATAATCCGCTGTTCCGTTCGAAGCTGCTGCTCGAAAGCGCGTTGTCGGGAAACATCCCGAAACGTCCAAACGCGTCCTGCCGGTTGATCGTCTACGATACGCGGTTTCGAGAATTGCTCGACGATTTCGCCGGTCGCGAGCTTGAGCAACTCGAAGCTTTCTGCATCGACCATGTCGCGGATACGCCGAGCCTTCTCGAGAAATCCGTTCGGCTCCGCGAGGCGTGGGCTCATTTTCATGAGCACTTGGTCGTGTGGCGCCGAACGGACCTCGTGTTCGGACAACTGCCACATGCGGCGGAACGGTTCGTTGTGGTGGGTGACGATCCCATGCTCATCGACGGCGAGCAGGCCGGCATCGAGGCAATCGAGCGTTGCCGCTGTTAGCGGATCCTCGCGCACCAGCAGTGGGTCTCGCCATTCCGGCACCTTCGCCTCCTGACTCGGCTGGGGTATTACAGGTCGCACGGGCTCGCTGCTCTCGTTCGCTCGTTGATACGTTCCCGGCGGCACGCTCATCTGTCAGCCGCGGCCCTTCTACGTGTCCGTAATTCCCCTGTTGGCAGCCATGCCAGGCGATCATTGCGACCGCGCCATTTGACTTGTCCTTGCGACGGGTTTGCGGCGAAGACATCCAGAGCAATTGCGCGTGATCCGCCGAGCCCCGCGTCGTAGCGAAGCGAACGTTTCCAAGGGGGGAAAGTTCCGAAAGGGCTTGGGGCGCGGGGCTTGGGGCTTGGGACGAGAACTGCGCGAGCGGGAGCACGCGCAAATGCAGCTCGTAGCCTACTCAGAATAGGACGGAGGAGTATTCTGCTTGTCGTGTTCGTGCGTCTATTCAGGCGGTGGCGAATGATGTTTCGCGCACGCACGACAGCATCTTTCCTGCTCGAGCCCACGCCCCGAGCCCCGTGCCCTCAAGCTGCGGCGCAGTCAGTACGCCAGCTCCAGAATCTCCATCACGTCCGCTGCCGATCGGATCGGGCGCGGATTCGCTTTCACTGGACCGTAGTGGAGTACGCACTGGGCGATCGTTTCCAGGTCTCGTGCTCGATCCCGACGTCTCGAAGCGATGTCGGTTGATCGAGGTCACGGACGAGCGCCTTGACCAGCTCGCTGGCATCGTGGTCGGGAAAGCCCATGGCGGCGGATAGTGCGCGCTCGACCTGCTGGAGCGGTCCGTTGTCAAGAATCGCAAGCGAGCGCGTCGAAACCACGAACACCCGCTCGTGGGGAGGAAGTTTCTCAACGACGCAGGATTTTTCGCAAAGGCTCGAACAAAGGGAGAGGTTGAAATTCGTGTGCTCCGCTTTCTCTGTGC
>DATCLP010000609.1:0-3864 GCA_036563855.1 Steroidobacteraceae bacterium
TCGCTGCGCCAATCCTCGGCCGTATCGGCGAATCCGGAAATCTTGAGCGCCCGTTGCACCTGATCGAGCAGTTCCTGCTTGTCGACGGGTTTCGTCAGGAAGGCGAACGCGCCGCTTTGGGTCGCTTGGACAGCGTCCGGAATCGTGCCGTGCGCCGTCAAAATGATCACGCGCAGCCCCGGCGCTCGGCTCTGGATTTCTTTGAGCAAGCCGATGCCGTCCATCTGATCCATCCGCAAGTCGGTGATGACCAGATCCGGACGGACGCGTGCGAGCGCAGCAAGCGCCGCGCTGGCGCTTTCGACGGCTTCGACGTCGTAATTTTCAGCGCGTAGACGGATCGTGAGCAGGCGAAGCAGCCCAGGATCGTCGTCAACGACTAGAAGACGGGCCTTGCGTTTCACTTGAGTTGGCGTCACGACTGCCAGGGGGCGTGGGACTGCGTTCAATGAGGGTCCTCTCGATTTCCTTGACTGCGTCCAGCTTTTGCTGGGCCTCGGCGAGGGCGCGGCGCAAGCGTGCAATTTCTTCAGCCTGCGCCTGGGCGCGCTTATCCGAGTTTGCCTGGGAGCGGCCACGGTCGTCGAGTGTCGCCAGCAGCCGACGAATCTCGGCTTCCAGCTTCAATCTTTCGTCTGTCTCGTGCAGTAAGACGGCAACCAACACGCGCTCGCCAGGCGTCATGCGCTCCGGTGTCGCCATCAGCGCTTCGAGCAACCGCTTACCTTCCTGCGGTCGGGATGCGGGGTGGCCCGGCGTGACGAGGGCAGCGGCGTAATGCAGCGTGCTCGAAGTCGTCGGCGCACGCGTGTACTCACGTTCGACTTCATAGTAGACGTCGGCTTGTCGGGCAGGGTCGGGGCTCGCAAGACCGTGGATCGTTTCCAGGTACTTGCTGATGCTGTCGTCAGCGGGCGCTTGTACCGGAACCGCGGCCGGTTGGTTACGCAAGGGCACCAGCAGCTCGCACCCACACAAGAGCGCGCACAGCGGCACCACGATGAGCGCTGCATACGGCGTGGCTGTTCGTCGCGCGGTGTCTGGTGTGGACGTCATGCTCTGCTGGAGCTTCTTATACGGGTTCTTTCTCGAGGTTCGGCGCGAGCGGCAGCCGGACGCGGAAGTGCGCGCCCGGGAAGATGCCGTCGACGATCTCGATCGAGCCGCCGTGAGCCTGCACGAACTCGTTCACGACGGAAAGCCCGATGCCCGTGCCTTTCAGATGTCCGGCCGTGGGCGCGCGACCAGAATAGAACGCTTCAAAAATGGCGCTACGCTCGTCCTTGGAAATACCGGGCCCCGTGTCTGCGACATCGAGGACGAGGACGTCGCGGTCTTGGTTTGCGTGGATGTAGATCGTCCCGCCGCGCGGACTGTACTTCAACGCATTCGACAGCAGGTTGTCGAGTATCAGCTTCAGCTTCGCGCGATCCGCGCGCAGCTGGATATCTTGGACTTTGAGATCCAAATGGACCCGCTGTGCCAGCAGCGTGAGCTGGTGAGTCTCCAGCACTGATTTGATGAGCGGACGCAAGCGGAACTCGCTGATCTCGAGCCCCGTATGCCGCGCTTGCCAGGCGCTGAACGAAAGCAGGTTTTCGATGAGCTGCTGCAGTTTGATGCCGTTGTCTCGCAGGATGGCAGCCACCTCGCGTTGGGCGCTGTCGAGCTCTCCGACGGCACCGTCCATGAGGAGCTCGGTGCCTTCCCTGATGTTCGCCAGCGGGGTCTTGAGCTCATGCGACATGTGCCGGAGGAATCGGTTCCGCTCTTGCGCGAGCTCGAGCAAGCGCACGCGCAGCCACTCGAGCTGTCGACCTAAGTCCTCGAGGTCCGAGGGTCCGCGGACCGAGATCGGTTTGGAGAACGTACCTTTGCCGAGTTGGCTGATCGCGTTGTCGATCTGGCGGATCGGGCGCATGAGCACGTACATGAACAAGCCGACGAGCACTGCCGTCAACGCGATCAATCCTGCCGACAGCCAGAACAGGTACTGCTGCGTCTCGACCGTGTCCGATTGGAGTTGCGAGAGACCGGTTTCGATTTGTTCGCTCGTGGCGTTCGAGAGCGCAAACGCACCTTCCCACATGGAGGGGATCGCCTCCAAGGCGTCCCGCAAAAGCTCGGGCGGCGGTGCGTCCGTGGTCAGCAGCGCCGCATCGAGCCGCGACAGTCCGTTGCGGAGCGCCGCAAGATGCGTTGCGCGTACAGGATCGGCGGCGACGTCTTCTATGTTGTCGAGCGTGGCGAGCAGCCGGAGTCGACCTTCGCGATAGACCTGCAGCAATGCCGGGTCGCCGAGCACTTGATAGAGCTTGGCATTGCGCTCGATCGCCGAAATCTGCTGAAACAGTTGCTGCGTGTAGTGAGTGGCTTCGACGCCGGTGCGCACGAGCGTCGTGCTCGCGTCCGAAAGGCTGCGCACTTTCGCAGTTCCGATGACGACGGCCAGCAGCAACGGGGCCGCCACCAGCGCAAAGCCGGTCAGCATCAGACTGCTCAACGATTTCGGGCGCGGCCAACGCATGCGCATTCGATTAGGCCTCGAGTTCGGCCTTGCAGACCAAGGTCAAACACCCTCCGTGACGCGAAGCGGGCTGTGTACCTCGGAACCGCTCCGCAAACTAGACGCCTGCACCCCGACGCTATTGTGAGGTATAGCCGGTGCTGAATTTGGCGACAGTCTACAGCAGCCCATCCGCGGCCGACTGCCGTACGCGGTCGCATTTCACGAGGCGGTTCTGGGGCGCCTTCGCGCGACCGACTGGCCAGACCGAGGGGCGTTTCGGGGCGACTCTAGAAAGCGGCAGGGAGCGACAAAGGGCCGAGGGCAGCTAATTCCGCTGCAATTCCGGGTGGGCGAGCAAGCGTTTCTCCCACGCGAGCTGCGATTGGACGATCACAGCCAGGTCGTCGTATTGCGGCGCCCACCCCAGGATCTTCCGGATCCTGTCGGCGCGAGCGATGAGGCTCGGCGGATCGCCGGCTCGCCGGGGGGCCTCGACCGTTTTGATCGGGGAACCGTTCAAGCGGTCGACCATGGAAATCACGTCCCGCACGCTGTAGCCGTGCCCATAGCCGCAATTGAGCGTCTGGGACTCGCCCCCTTGGCGCAGATAGTCGAGGGCCTTGAGGTGGGCACTGGCGAGATCCTCGACGTGGATGTAGTCGCGGACGCCGGTTCCGTCCTTCGTCGGGTAGTCCGTCCCGAAGATCGAAACGTGCGGACGCTTGCCGACAGCAGCTTCGCAGGCGACTTTCGTGAGCAGCGTCGCGTTGATCGTCGATTGACCGATTCGTCCGCCAGGATCGCTGCCTGCGACATTGAAATACCGCAGCACGACGTATCGCAGCGAGCTGGCGGCCGCCAAATCCCGCAGCATCCATTCGCTCATGAGCTTGGATGTGCCGTACGGATTGATCGGCTGAGTCGGACTGTCCTCGGACGCGACGCCACCTTCCGGAATGCCATACACCGCCGCCGTAGATGAAAAGACGAAGTGCTTGACTCCCGCTGCCGAGCAGGCTTCGAGAAGGTTGCGCGTCGAGCAGGTGTTGTTCGCATAGTACTTGAGCGGATTCGCAACCGACTCCGGCACGACCGTATGCGCGGCGAAGTGCATGACCGTTTCGACGCGATGTTCTCGAAGAATCCGCCCGACCAATTCGCGATCGCCCGTATCGCCGACGATGAGCGGCGCATCGAGCACGGCTGAACGAAACCCGGTCGACAAATTGTCGAGCACGACGACTTCTTCTTGGCGCTCGCGCAATTGGCGAACGACATGACTGCCGATGTAGCCGGCACCGCCGGTAACGAGAATGGACATTGTTCGAAGGACTCGGCTGCTAGGTGAACGGCTA
>DATCLP010000610.1:0-6122 GCA_036563855.1 Steroidobacteraceae bacterium
ACGCAAGGCCGACGCCGTTGTCGGTCAATCGCAAGATACGGCGCGTCACGTGCGCGAGCTTTACCACGTGAGCCGCGAAGTGAGCCTGATTCCGCTGGGGATCGAACGTCCGACCGCCGTCGCGCATGCCTCGCGATCGCAGTTCGGTGTGCCTGAGAGCGCATTCGTGCTCGTCACGGTCGGACGTCTCGTCGCACGCAAAGCTACGAGCAGGCTCGTTCATACGATCGCTGCAACAGGGCTCGATGATGTTCACTTGCTGATCGTCGGCGACGGCCCAGACCGAGACGCAATCGGTCGGCAAGCGCAGGAGCTCGGCATTTCGAGCCGGGTGCACATGCTCGGCATGGTGAGCGACGCCGAGAAGTTCGCGGCGCTCTCGATTTCAGATGCGTTCGTCTCGACCAGCCAGCACGAAGGCTTCGGGCTCGTCTTTCTCGAAGCAATGGCGTTCGGTTTACCGGTCGTCTGTTACGACCGCGGCGGTCAGACCGATTTTTTGGCTTCGCACAAGACAGGCTTCGTCCTGCCTTTGAACGATGAAGCCGCTTTCGCCAATGCGATCGTCGAACTGTATCGCGACCGAGCGAGCCGCCTTCGCTACGGACAGCACAATCGTGCTCTCGTGGAAAAGTACTTCATCGATACGTGCGCACGCCGCTACGAAGAAGTCTTCGAACACGCCTTGACGTTGCGACGAAATGCCCGTAGCACTGCTATCGCACGTTACCCGTAGCTCGTCGCCCGTGGCTTGTCGATACCTTCCGCCCGTGACCTGTTCAGCCCGCGGCCCTTCGCCCAGCGACGAGTCGCCCCGCGCCGTCGCCTGTAGCCTGTAGCCTGTAGCCTGTAGCCTGAAATGTGCGGCATCGCTTGTATCCTCTCCGAAGACCCATCGCGTGCAACTGCGATGCAACGGATGCTGCACGCGCTGCGCCACCGAGGGCCGGACGGCGAAGGCGAATACCACGACGAGCACGTGAGTCTCGGGCATCGTCGTCTGTCGATCATCGATCTGGAAGGCGGCAAGCAACCGCTTTGCAACGTCGAACGCACGGTCTGGCTCGTGTGCAACGGCGAGATCTACAACCATCGCGAGCTGCGCCGGCAGCTCGAAGCCGACGGCCATCGCTTCCTCACGCACAGCGATTGCGAGGTCATCATCGGCCTGTATGAGCGGTACGGCGAAAATTTGCTATCGAAGCTGCGTGGCATGTTCGCGTTCGTCCTCTGGGATTCGCGTACGCGAATGTTGCTCGCCGCCCGAGACCATCTCGGCCAGAAGCCGCTTTACTACTGCTGGCACCAAGGCAGCTTCGCCTGCGCATCCGAGATCAAGGCGTTGCGCGTGTACCAAGATCGTCCCTCTCAAGTGAACCTTGCGGCGCTGGATCAGTATCTCGCCTTACGCCTGATCGATGCGCCGTTCTCGATGTTCGAGGGCATCCACAAACTGCCGCCGGGACACGTGCTGACGATGAGCGCGACTGGGGAGCCGCCGCGCATTCGTCGCTACTGGTCGCTCGAGCAGCAACCGAAGCTCTCCGGCAGAGAAAGCGAATTGCTCGATGCGCTCGAGGCGCAGATCGAGGAAGCCCTGCGCCTACACTTGGAGAGCGATGTTCCCGTGGGCGCCTTCCTGAGCGGCGGCATGGATTCCAGCCTGCTAGTGGCGATGCTCGCGCGAAAGCTCAAAGTCGAACGACTCCCGACATTCACGATCGGGCTGGATTATCAGCGCTTCGATGAGGCACCGGCAGCCCGTGCCGTGGCGCAGCTCTACGGGACGGATCATCACGAAGATCGCGTCTCGCCCGACATGATCGGCCTGCTGCCCGACTTGATCGCAGCGCTCGACGAACCTTCCGATCCGCTCTCGCTGTGTACGTGGCTGCTTGCGAAGTTCACGCGGCAGTACGTCAAGGTCGTGATCGGCGGAGACGGCGGCGATGAGCTATTCGGCGGATACGATCGCTATTACGGTAACTTGTACGCGGCACATTACGAACGCGTGCCCGCAGCCGTGCGTCGCATGTTGATCGCGCCGGCCATGTCGCTCATCCCCGAGTCCGGTTGGTACAAGAGCATCGGTCATCAATTGCGGTGGCTGCATCATCTCTCGTTCCACAGTGGCGCGGCGCGCTACGCGGCGAGCCTCACGTATTTCTATTTCGACCGTGAGCGTCGGCGCGAGCTCCTGGGTCCGCGTGCCCTCGAGCGCTGGGAAGAGCTCGATGCGGAAGCGGCCATTCGAGCACCCTATGAGGCAAGCTCAGGCAGCACCCTCGACAGGATGCTGTACGCCGACAGCCTCGTACGGCTCCCGAATCATCCGGTCATGATCACCGACCGCATCTGCATGGCCCATGGCCTCGAAGCGCGCAGCCCTTTCATGGACCATGAGCTGGCAAATTTCGCGGCCCGTTTGCCGGATTCGTTGAAGGTCCGGGGAGGAACGCTACGCTACATTCAAAGAAAGCTTGCCGCCCGGTACCTGCCGTCGCAGATTCTCAACCGACCCAAGCAAGGATTCTCCTCTGCGCTCCCGTATCTGCTCGAGCGACAATACGCACGGCTGTACGACACGTGCCTCAGCGATTCGCGGCTCGTCGACGACGGCATCCTTCGCGGCGACACGATCGCGAGGCTCGTGGCAGAGCATCGTGCGCGCCGCGCGGATCACGGTAACCGGCTTTGGCTGCTGATCAATGCGGAGCTGTGGTATCGAATGATGATTCGCGGAGAATCGAAGTCCGACTTGCAGGCCGAGCTTGCGGGCGCGGCCCACCCCGCACGCAGGGCTGGTTGATGCGAATGCGACGGGTCTCTCACGCATGAAAACCTGGATCAGAGTGTTCGTAGCACTGGTGCTTTGCGCGGCGCTGCTGATCTTTGTCGTCGACATCAAAGATGTGTTCGCGACGCTCGGACGCTGCGATCCGCTGTGGGCCGTGATCGTGCTCGTGGCGCTGACAGCCGATCGCGTCCTCATGAGCTACAAGTGGGGCTTGTTGCTCGAGATTCGCAATCATCGCATCGGCTTGCGTCGCCAATTGATGGTGTATTGCAGCGCCATGATGTGGGGCCTTGCGCTTCCGAGCACGATCGGGGCGGACGGCATCCGCGTCGTCCTCGCGAGGCGCTTCGGCGTCGGCGTGGACGACGGGATTGCAACGATTTTCGTGGAGCGCGGCATGGGTTTCATCTGCGCGTTGTTGATCGCGCTGCTCGGCATCGGCCTGCTACGAACTCAAGTCGAGCTCGGACCTGCGTTCGACAGCCTGCTGTTGCTCGGGAGCGGAACGCTCGTTGCCGCCGTCGGTATCGTCGCGTTCTCGTTCAGCGCGCAGGCACTCAATTGGATGCGCTTGCTGCCGGCTCGCATCGCAATGAGCCGCGTCGTTCAGGCAATCCACCGACTGCATTCTGCTTATCGCTCGCTCGCCGTCGATCGCGAGCGGATCATGCTGTTCAGCACGCTGACCGTGCTCGAGCAGGTGTTGATGATCGCCTGCTATGGTCTCACTGCCGTTGCGCTCGAAATCGATTTCGATCCCGTATTCCTGTTTGCAGCGGTCCCGCTTGGCATTCTCGTGTCACGCTTGCCGATCTCGATCGACGGTATCGGGGTCTACGAAGGCATCTTCATGGCGATCATGACGCTCGGCGGCGTACGGCCCGAGGATTCCCTTGCCATTTCGCTCGCTATGCGAGCCTTGCAGGTGATCGTCTGGTTCCCGTGGTGGCTCATGATGGCGGTCGAAATGAGACACTTGCGGCCGCCGCTGACGACGGAACGGCCCCGCTAGGACGTCGGATTGAAGAGCAAGCTCGCAGCGTCAGTAGCTGTAGCCATAATAGTCTCGCTCCGAGGTCTCTGCCGAGCGATTCAGCACGACGCCGAGCAGATTCATTTCGCTCAAGGTCTCTTTGGCCGCTTCGAGCTGGGCGCGCCCCGTTACACCCTCTGCCACGACGAGCAATGTGCAATCCATCTGCGGCGCGAATGCAAGCACGTCATCCGACGAAAGGAGCGGCGGCAAATCGAAAATGATGATGCGCCGCGGCGTTTCCCGCTCGAGCGCTTGCAGCAGCTCCATAGTCCGCGGACCCATCAACGTTTCCGAAGAATCCTCGATCGGGTGGAAGTTCGGAACGATGGCGAGCCGCTCGATCCCAGGCGAGTAAATGATGTCGTCGACCGAAGCATCGCCCAGCAAGTAATCGCTGAGGCCGGGCTCGCCATTTGCGGCGCTCACGCCGAATGACTTTGCGACTTGGCTACGACGCAGATCCAAGTCGACCAGAAACACCCAAACGTTGACGTTCTGCGCGAGGGAGATCGCGAGATTGATCGAAGTGAGCGTCTTGCCGTCGCCCGGCGCCAGGCTCGTCACGCCGAACGAGCGCCATTGCTGGGCTTCCAGGCGGCGAAGAACGCGCGTGCGCAAGATCTTGTATGCGCGGACGGCAGCCGGATCGGAGACTGCAGGCAGCAGGCAGCTGCGTTCCATGACGGTCGGATCGACGGCCAACGTCTTGAACTGCCGCGCCGGAGCGGCCTCCACAGTCGGCGGCGTCCGGCCGTGCACCCGCGGTTGCGCAATCGTGTCGGTTGCGCGACGCCCGTACTGTCCCGCCCGCTTGCGCACTGCTTCTTCGATAATGCTCATGAACTACCGTCCTAGTTCTGCACGGGCGCACCGCGCCTTGGCCTTTCACACGAACAACTGAACCGTGATCACGTAAGCTGCGACGACGCTTGCCGCTGCATAAGTACTGAACCTCAACAGCCGTCTACGACGTTGCTGCAACGATATCGAGTTCGCGATCACCGGCACCGCGACGAGCGGCGACACTGCGAGAATATTCCTCACGTCGCGCGTTCCTCGAATGGTGTGATCCAGGACTTCGGCTGCAATTGCCGCGCTCAACGCGATCGCACCGGCCACTACCAGCCCCATGAACACCAGTGCCAGCCGTCTCGGCTTGGCCGGTTCGCGCGGTACGCTCGGCTCCTGTACCACCTTGAACCTGTCGGCCCGGCCGCCGGCAATCGCCTGCTCGCTCACCTCCGAATCCATACGACGCCTCACGAGTTCCTCGTACTTGGCGCGCGCGGCAGCCAAGTCGCGCGTGACCTGCTGATACTCGCGTTCCACCTGCGGCGTCATTGCAACGCGATCTTCGAGCTGACCGAGCCGCGTCCGCAGTTCGGTCGCGCGCGCCTGGAGCGCCGCGATTTGCGTGTCGGTAGCGTTCAGCTGCGCCTGCAGCTGTATCGCAACCGGCGAATCGGCCGATATGCTCCGATCCGCGACATCGCCCGCTGCAATGCGAGCCTCGAGCGCTTTGATGTTGCGCAAGATTCGCTTCACGTCGGGGTGATCTTCGCTGTAGCGCTGGCGCGCTTCGGCCAACACCGCGCGCTCGTTCGCGAGCTGCTGCTGTAGGGTCATTGCGCTCGGCGATCCGCCTCGCTTGGCAATTTCGATCTGTCGCCGCAAGGCGACCAGGTCGGGGTGGCTCGGATCGTATTGCGCGCTCTTTCGACGATACTCGTCCTCCAGCGCTCGCAAATTGATGGTTTCCGGTCCTGCCGCGCGCGCCTGCTGCAGCTGAGAAACGAGCAACACCCGCTCGCGCCGCAATGCCTGGAGCTGATTCTCCGTGTCGCGCAGATCGCGTTCGGTGCGCTCGATGGATCCCAAGTTGAGCTCGGTCAACTCAGGCAACATTCCCGCGTTCTTGCGCTTGAAATCCGCAAGCTTCGCTTCGAGCGCGGCGACCTCTTGTCTCATGCGCTCGGCTTCCTTTGCATAGAACTCCGCCGCCGTCTGGGCCTCGCGCTGCAGATCCCGGCGGTTGGCATCGAGGAAGGCATCGACGAGCCATTTCGCGCCTTCGTACGCACGTTGCGGTTCGCGATGATCGAACGCGACGGTGAATGCGGAAACGATCTCGCGTTCTCGTCCGGTCGAAGGGTCGATGATCCGAGTCGTAACGATGTCGACGCTGATGTCGCTACGCAATTTCGATAGCGCAGCATCCGGGTTCTCCGCCTGGTCCTCGTACAACGTGTGCGCTTCCAGAAGCTTGCGTAAGTTCGCTCTGCTCAGGAC
>DATCLP010000611.1:0-3633 GCA_036563855.1 Steroidobacteraceae bacterium
GTCCAGGCTAGCGGGACGAGGATGCGGTTCATGGGCTTTCTTGTTGTTGTGACCGGCGATAGTTTCGTCCCAGAATCGCGGGCCGGGAAGACCATAGTTGCTATGACAACATCGGATTCAGGCGACTCGGACGAACGTTCGACGGCGCGACCCATTACCTTTCAATCGGTGGGCGGACCGCCGGCGCCGGACATGGAAAAGGTGCGTGAACGCGGGCTTGCCCAGCAAGAGCAGGATGTTCGTCGCGCGGCCGAAGTTGTGGCGCCGAATCTGAGCAGTGGCCTTCCACAGCGTGAAGCCGAGTCTACGGATGCATGGCCCGTCGTGGAGCCCGGAGGGTATGTCGTACGGTTCGACTGGCGAGGGGAAACCGCGACGTATTACGAGCACGATCGCGCTGCGACGGTTACGGCCATCCACTGGGGAGGTCCGAAGGGCAGCGTCTCTCCCTTCTTCCGCGCGTGGGAGTACCCGGACGGCCGCCGCGTCGCGATGACGGCGGAGGAGCGAAGAGTAGTTCTGACCCGGGTCGCGGAGCGTGCGCGGTCAGAGCATGGGATCGAGCTGGACGTTCGCGACGAGTAGCGGCCGTTCGCAGTTTGAGATGTCGTCTTCGAACGCGCTATTCGTTTCGGCTCAGGTACAGGTAAACATAGGAAGTCACAAACAGGACGCAGACGCTGAAGCAGAAAATCAGTGCGAATCCCGCCGTGAGGAAGGACAGGAATCCAGGTGCGACCGGCGAGGTGGCGGCTAACGCGTCAGCTGCCGAAGTCAGGCCGAGCACGAACGTCGAGCTCACGAACCATCGCATCAAGTAGCGGGGTAGGTGCACCCGCATGGTGCGATTGTGCCGATAGGCCGCGGCACGAGCCATTCGGTCGCCGCGGCTCGCATCCTTGAACAACCAGAACGGCCAAAGGTAACGAAACAAGACGATCGACAACGGCATGTCGTCGTAGGACGAAGCCGCGGCAACAACTTGCGAAGACGGTTTCATGCGGAGTCACCGGATACTCTTGCAGTGTGCAGCGACGGAGCTCGTAGCGATGCGAAATCCGTCACTCAACGATAGATGAGCAACCCGGCGAAGGAGTTCCGTTGATGTGCGAGAGCGCTCCTCAAAGGTGCACGACGCCGCGTCCGAGCTCGACGACCTCGCCGCCGACGAGAATTCGCCGATCCTCCGTAACCTGCAGATAAAGCGTGGAAGGACGCTGCACCTGCTCGCCTTGGGATATCTGATAGGTACATGGTAGTGAGTGCCCCGTGGCGATGAGCCAGCCCCCGAGATTGGCCGTTGCGGAGCCTGTGGCCGGATCTTCCAGCATCGCCGAGCCGACCGGAAAGAAGAATCTCGACAATAGCTTTCCGGGCGAAACTTCTGCGAATACATAGGCCATGCTGTGGCCGTCCTCACTGACCTCCTTGCGGCATCGCTGCACATCGGGCTGGGTGCGACGTACGGCCGTTTCGCTCGCGAGCGGGACGATGAGCTGCTCCTTACCGGCTTTGACCCAAAGCGGCTGTCCGCCGATGTCCGATTCCTCGAGCCCCAGCATCTGCGCCAGCTCGGCACGCGAAGCGAGAGGCTCGCGCCACGTCGGCGGGTTTGCCTTGAGCGTCCAGCGCGTACCGTCGCGCGTGACCGGGATGATGCCGGCGGCCATCTCGAGCGTGAGCTCGGTTCCGCCGAGCCCGAGCGCGTGACACACGAAAGCCGTACCGAGCGTCGGATGTCCAGCGAACGGCATTTCATAGGCCGGCGTGAAGATGCGCACTCGTGCATTCGCACGTGTCGATTTCAGAATGAATGTCGTCTCGGAGAGATTGAACTGTCGCGCCAGCGCTTGCATCGTCTGCGTATCGAGCTCATCGGCGGCCTCGAATACGCACAGCGGATTGCCGGACAGCGCATTGCCGGTCTGGGTGAACACGTTAACCAATCGATAGTGAAGCGTCGGCATACGAGCTCCTTGCATTGCGACACGCGAAGTGTGGTCGCGACGCCGAGCGCTTGCCTATGGACAGTTCGATGCGCTTCGAGGCAATACAGCGCGGCTACGTAGCGATGGGCTCGAGGCGCTCTTCGATGAGCCGGGCCGCATGAGTCCAGTCGATGTCTTCGAGTGCGGCGGCGTCATGAGTCAGCGCGGCGAGAATCTCGGCTTGAATGCGGCCGCGCTCTAGTGCGACCGCATAGGGAATGCGCGCGTGGAACATGACCATCGAATAGCGGGGAATGAACCGATCCGGAAAACGTCGTTCCAGCTCGAGCGAAAGCATTTTTTGCAGCTGGAACTTCGGATCGCGCACCGTGTCGCGCATCTCCTGGTAATTCTCGAGCGCCATCTGTGCGATGGCGTCGGTGTTCGGTCGGCGCAAGCGCTCGAATTGGGCGAAGACTTCTCGAAAGTCTTCGTTGCCGGCCAAGAGCGTCGCAAGCTGACCGCAATCCTCGAAGGCGCAATTCATGCCCTGGCCGTGAAAGGGCGTGATGGCATGGGCCGCGTCGCCGATCAGGAGCAGTTTGTCATCGAGCGACCAACGCTCGCAGCGCACCGTGCCCATGATGCCGGTGGGATGAGTCATGAACTCCTGCTCGAGGTTCGGCAGCAGCGGGACGACGTCCGGAAACTCGCGTTCGAAGAACTCTCGCACGTCTCGAGCGCTGCGCAATGAGGCGAAGCTGTTTGCGCCCTCGTGCGGCGCGAACAATGTCGCGGTAAAGCTTCCGTCGGTATTCGGCAGCGCGATCAACATGAAGCCGCCGCGCGGCCAGATATGCAGCGCATGCCGCTCGATACGCCAGCCGCCGTGCTCGTCGGGCGGGATCGTCAGCTCTTTGTAGCCGTGCTCCAGCAGATCTTCCCGGTTCTCGATCGAGAGCTCCTTCGCGAGCGCATGCCTCAAGACCGATCCGGCACCATCGGCACCGATGACGCGATGCATCTCGATCTCGAATTCGCGGTTATCGATCTCCGAGCGGATGCGGATCGTGCCCCGTGCGAAGTCCGCACCGACGACCGGATGTTTGAACAGGATCTCCACACCGGCTTGCTCTGCCGCGTCGAGAAGGATGTGGTTCAATCCGGCGCGCGAGACCGAGTAGTTCACCTCGCTCTCGTCCTTGCCGTAGGGCAGGAACGTCTGTGCACCGCTGACATCGTGCAACATGCGCCCGGGCATCGCGATCGTGTGAGGTTGTACTTGCGGCATGACGCCGGCGCGCTCGAGAACGCGAATGCCACGCGCCGCGAGCGCGAGGTTGATCGATCGTCCAGCGGGAATGGTTTCGCGCCGCATGTCGGGTAGTCGCTCGAAGACTCGGACGCGGCAACCGAGTTGAGCCAGCAGAATCGCCATGAGACTTCCGGCGAGTCCTGCGCCGCAGATGGTGATGCTGCGTTCGGTGTCGGAGGAGCGTAGCGAGCTCATGTCGCAGGAGTGCCGTTCTTCGCGAGCAGCGTGCTCAATGCGTCGACGAATTCCCATACTTCCAGGAACGTGTTGTACAGCGGTACCGGCGCAACGCGAATGACGTCCGGTTCGCGCCAGTCGCACACGAATCCGCGCTTCGTGAGTTCGCTGTGAATAGCTCGCGCCGTTTCCGTCGGACGCTTGAGACGAATG
>DATCLP010000612.1:0-5430 GCA_036563855.1 Steroidobacteraceae bacterium
TTGTCTTTGTAGTCGTAGAAGAAAGCAGCGACGGAAAAGTCGAAGGTGTCGATGACCGAGCTCTTGACGCCAACTTCGTAGGCCCACACGGTCTCCGCTCCGTACGGCTCGAACGCGCTTGGCACCGTGACGCCGGAACCGTCGAAACCGCCGCTCTTGAAACCGCGATTGACCGAGCCGTACACGAGCAGATCGTCTTGCGGCTTCCATTTGAGGAAGGCGCCGCCCGACAGATCGGACTCATCGTACCTGGGGGACCCGAATAGAGAACCCGATGGTGCCAAGCCGGGGAACGCGACGACAATTCGCGACAGACCAAATGGATCGATATCGAACGAGCCGCCGTCGAATTCGCGATCCTCGTCGGTGTAACGCACTCCCACGCCCGCAGACCAGTTCGAGCTCAGCTGCCACTCCGCATCTCCGTAGACAGCCCAGGCTCGGTCTGTTTCGTCGAATGTCGTACCGAGCGCACCGAGCAGGAAGTCATACGAATTCAACACGCGGTTGTAGTCGATCTTGTCTTCGTTGTACGAGGCGCCGACCATCCAGCGGAAAGATTCGGAGTCGCGCGATGTTGCGCGCAATTCCTGGCTCACGCTTCTCGTCACTTCGTCGAAGCTCGCTTCGGCCACTCGCACAGGTACGAAATCGCCGATCGCATACGTGCGCGCGATTCGGTTGTAACCAGTGACGGACGTCAGCGTGACACTCCCAAGCTCCACATCGATGCGAAGCGCACCGCCGTACTGCTCCGTATCCGTCGCGGGAGCGACGTTGTCGTAATCGACGTACGGTTTGTCGCTGGGCGGCAAGAACACGCCGACGCGATCGCCGTTGATGTTCGTCGAACCGACGAGCTCGGATTCATCTTTTCCGTAGTGACCGATGAGGCTCACGTCGACGCTCTCGCTCGGTTGCCATGCGAGGCTCGCTCGCACGGCGTACACGTCCTTGTCGCCGTAGTCATCGACGGCCGGTATGGCGGGAACGCCGGGAATCGCAGCGTTCCGGCTAAAGCCGGCTGTCGATCCGATCGTACCCGGTCGATACATGTACCCACCGCCGTCCTGTCGAATTACGGCGAGGCGCGCCTGCACCGTGTCGCTCAACGGACCGCTGATTGCTGCTCGCGCTTCGAAGGCGTCGTATCTCGCGTAGCTCAAATCGACGTAGCCGCTCAGGCTGTCCGTCGGCTGCGCGGAAATGACGTTGACCGCGCCGGCGGTTGCGTTACGTCCATAGAGTGCGACCTGCGGCCCTTTCAGAACCTCGATGCGTTCGACATCGAAGAATGGAAGAGTGAGAAAAGAGCTGAACGGCAGATAGACCTCGTCGGCATACAGCGCGATCGACGGATTGTTGTTGAGGAACGGGTTCGTCGTCCCGACGCCGCGCAGCGTGATCGTCGGGTTGTTCGTGCCGTTGCCGTTGAACACATCGAACCCCGGCGTGAGCTGTGCAAGATCCTCGACCGCATTCAGCCGGCGCGTTTCGAGTGCCGCCTGATCGAAGACGTTCATCGTGATGCCCACATCCAGCGCGCGTTCTTCCAGTCGGCGCGCCGTCACGACGACTTCGTAAAGCCCCTCATCCTCGGCAGCGGGCGTGGATACCTGCGCTGCGGCGTCGGCGAAGCCGAGCAGACCGCCAAGGGAAGTCACGCACGCTGCACGACAAAGTGTTCGCGAATCGCGAATTAAAGATTTCATGCTCCTGGCCTCTTCAAGCAGAAGGGAAGCTGGCGCGTAGCCCCGGGACAAGCGCCGAGTGAAATATACACACCGCCTCGTAGTGTTAGAAGTGAGTGTAGTGCACTGCGAGGGACGTGACGTTCAGGGGCGCTGCGTGTCCGCGGCGCAAGGTGTTACAGCCGCTTAATGGATAGCACTTCGAACGTGCGCTGAATCGTTTTGACCGCTTTCTTGTAATTGGCAAGCGCGAGGCACGCGATCAAGGCGTCGACGACTGCGAGCTGGGCAATGCGGCTCGTCATTGCCTCCGTGCGAAAGCGCGTTTCTCGCGCCATGGTGGTGAGCACGATATCGGCGTATTTCTGAATGGGCGACTTTCCGTAGTTCGTGATGCAGATCGTCCTTGCACCGGCTTCCTTGGCGAGACGCGTTGCAGCAAGCGTTTCATGGGTGCTGCCCGAATGCGAGATCGTGAGAGTGGTTACCCTCGGTCCCGTGAGCGATGCACTGATCGCCTGAATGTGCGAATCGACGGCCAGGCGGCAATCGATTCCGATACGCAGCATTCGGTAGTACGTGTCCTCTGCCACGGATGCTGCGCTGCCGATCCCGTAGATCTCGACGCGGTCCGCGGATGAAATCGCCTTCACTGCAGCCTTCATCGCCTTCACGTCGAGACTCGAGAGCGTATCGCGCAACGCGTTGACGTTGCTCGAAAACGTTTTCTCGATGACCTGCGCCGGCGTGTCGCCGTATTCGAGATCCTCGTGAATGAACTGAATCGGCTGATGGATCTCCTGAGCCAACAGAATCTTGAGCTGCTGGTAGCCCGTCGCCCCGAGCGCCTTACAGAACTTGATCACGGCGCCCTCGCTCGCCTTCGTACGCTCAGCGAGCTCGCTCACCGACATGTGGATGACCTCGGGTGCATTGGCGATGATGAAGTTGGCGATGCGCTGGCTCACCTTCCCCATGCTGCCCGAAGCCGCTTTGATTCTCGCGATGGCGCTACCTGCCCGCATCTAAGTTGCTCCTCTCCGCGCAAAATGCGCTTCGAACAACTATAGCAACACGAGTCTCGGCTCGATGCCAATGGCGCTGGAGAATCGCGCTTTGCAACAGAGTGCACTCGCGGTAAGCGGGGCACCGCAAAGATTGCGCTGCCCAAGAGGGTCGTCGAAACCGAGCCGGTAAGAGATCTGGGCGATCGTCCACGTTCTCGATAGCGGCGTTCGATCAGAGTACGGAACTCCCGAACGATCGCAGCATGACTTTTCGCCGGACGGTCCGGCGCATTCGTGCTCCATCGCATCGAGTACGGCGTCATCTTCTTTCTCGAGAAAGTCAGGTGGGGTTCGGCGTGCCGAATCCCGACTTTCTGCCGCAATGAACGACATGACGCTGCCGGAATTTCTCAAGACTGGTAGCACGCAGATCGTCTACTCTGTCAACGGCGAGGTGAACGAGCCTGGACAGCAAGACGAAGGACATCATCTCAATGGGGGAATCATGGCCATGAAGATTTGTACGCATCGCTTTGCTGTGGGACTGTGCGGTGCCATCGTCGCAGTCAGCACCTCTGCACAAGATAGAACCGGCGGCCTCGAAGAAATCATCGTCACGGCGCGCAAGGTCGAAGAGAACTTGCAGGAGACGCCGATCGCGATCACCGCATTCTCCGGTAGCGCGCTCGAAGAACGGCAAGTCTTCGATTCGTCGTTGCTCGATCAAGTCGTACCGAATCTGCAGTTCGCGAACAACGCACCGCTTTCCGGCAACAACTCGTCCTCGCAAGTTTTCATCCGCGGCATCGGGCAAACCGATCCGACCGCGATGGTCGATCCCGGCGTCGGCTTGTACATCGACGACGTTTACATGGGCACCGCAATGGGCGGCACGATGACGCTGCGGGACATTGCCAATGTACAGGTGCTGCGCGGACCGCAGGGCACGCTGTTCGGTCGCAATACGATCGGCGGCGCGGTATTGCTGACGACGACGGAACCCGGCGACGGATTCGGCGGTACCGTGCGAGTCGGCACCGGGTCGGACAGCCTGGTCGATGCCTTCCTGGCGGTCGATGTGCCGTTCTCCGATGTCTTCAAATCCCGCTTCTCGTTCGGCATTCGGAAACAGGACGGCTATGTGACGCGCACCGACGGTACCGACCTGGGCGACACGAACACCTACACGGGAATGGCCAAGTTCGTCTTGACCCCGACGGATCGATTAACGGCAACGTTCGCATTCGACTACACGGAATCGGATGAGAACGGCTCGCCCCTCGTTTTCGCCGCGATTACCGAAGACGCGACATTCGCACGTGTCGCGAGCTTCGATGCAGGCTGTCCCGGCATGACGAGCAATGCAGATCCGGTGCCTATGATCGCCGATGATCGTTGCGCGAACGATCTGCAGTCGCGCGGTCCGTTCGGCAACAACGGTACCGTTCCTTTGTCGAGCGATCTCGAGAACTGGGGCGCCTCGCTGCGGCTGGTTTGGGATCTGACCGACACCCTCACGTTCAAGTCGATCACGTCCTATCGTGAGATTACGTGGACCGGCGTGCGCGATGCCGACAACACGCCGCTGCCGATTCTGCACACATACTACGACAGCGACGGCGATCAATTCAGCCAGGAGCTGCAGCTCACATATCAGTCCGAGCGTGTAACCGGCGTGTTCGGCCTGTACTACTTCGAGAATTACTCGAACGACATCCTGACGGTCGAGCTGAATCCGCCGCCGCCGGGCGTGCAACGCGACAGCGACAACAACGAAGTCGACAACCGGAGCTGGGCCGCGTTCACGCAGTGGACGTTCCACGCGACCGATCAGCTATCGCTCACCGTGGGCGGCCGCTACACGGAGGACGAGAAAGGGCATCGCTCCGATCAATACGATTTTGCGACGCCCGAAGTGAAGCAGATCCCGTACCAGTGGTATCGGCATACGTTCTCGGCGTTCACGCCGTCGGGCTCCATCGCTTATCGATTCTCCGACGATGCGATGGCCTATCTGAGCTACTCGCACGGTTTCAAAGGCGGCGGCTGGAACGCGCGCTTCAACTCCGTCCTCACGGCTGAGCAACTAGCCGCCCTGCACATGTTCGATCAGGAAGAAGCCGAGACGATCGAGCTCGGCATGAAGCTCGACCTGCTCGCCGACACGTTGCGCTTGAACTTCGCAGTGTTCACCTCCGACTACACCGACATGCAGGTGACGTACCGCGGTCCGTGCTTGACGGGCAACGTCAACTGCGGCGTCGCGCCGTTCATCACGAATGCCGGCAAGTCGAGCATCGACGGTGCCGAGGTGGAGCTGACTTTCGCACCGACCCGGGACTTCATACTCGAAGCCAGCGTCGGCTATCTCGACGCGCAGATCGATGAGCTCGAACCCACGGACCTGCTCATCTTCCCGCCGGGACTCGAGGAAGGAAATCCGCTGCCGTTCGCGCCCGAGTGGCAGGCGCATTTCGGTATCGCCTACACGGCGCACATCGGCAACTTCGATCTCACGCCGCGTATCGATGTCTCGTATCAGGACACGACGTTCTTCGATTTCACGAATACCCGCGGGATCGCGCAGCTCGACGACGTGACGACCGTGAACGCATCTGTCCGGTTCGGCGCGGAAGGCGGGCCGTGGAGCGTGAGGGTGGGCGTGAACAACGCGACCGACGAGGTGTACCCGATCGCCGGAAATTCCTCGCTCACGACGGGGAGCGGATACG
>DATCLP010000613.1:0-6301 GCA_036563855.1 Steroidobacteraceae bacterium
GCCTTTTCCGCCTGCGGTTTGCGTTCGAGCATTGCGATGTCACTGCGAATTGCAAGCGCAGTGGCGTAGCCCATGCCGACTTTTATTCCGGCGCGTTCGGCCGCCCGGTTGCAGGCGATGATCCAGCGTGCATTCGCTTCGCAGTCGGTGACGACGACGGGTTCATCGCCTTCATCGGAGCGCAAGGCCTCCAGAGCGAGTTGGGGTAACGAGATGCACAGCCAGAGCATGTCAAAGGCTGTAGGCTGAAGGCTGCAGGCTGAAGGTTGGGGATGACGAGCGCGTGCGCTCGTCATCGATGACTAGCTTTACGCCGCTACGCGCGCCGCGGCATTTCAGAACATCGATCTCGAGTCCGCCGGTTTCGTTGCGAGACAACTTCAGTCTGACGGCTGCGGGAGAGCCGAACGAGGCAGTCGCGACCGGTCGATACAAAAAGCCGATACTGCGACCGGCCTCTGCGGCCAATTGCAATCGGCGTACGTCGCGATCCTTGATCTCTTTCGGCCACCCGACCACGGCACCGAACGATTTGCATCGAAGCATCTGCTCCATCGTCCACAATGCATCCGTATTCTTCGTCGCTTCGACGACGAACAAGCGTTCGAGCTGAATGCCGTGCGCCTGCAGCGCCGGAGCAAATGGAATGTAAGGCGGCGAGATGAGTCCGAGATGCCGGTCAGTGCGGCTGATCTGCGCCAGCGCCGGCATCAGCAAGCGAAATTCGCCAACGCCGGTCTGTGTAGGCATGAGCTCCACGATCGTGCCGGACTGCCAACCTCCGTACGGCAGCACCGCATCGAGCTCTGCGCAACCGCTCGCGTAGACGGCGGGCGGCACGGTGCCTTCCCGACGGCACAATCGTGCAAGCTGCTCCAGTGTCTTGGCGCGGTCCAACACGTTGCATCGTATTCAAAGCTTCTTCATCCCTGTTCGAATGATGCCCACGGCCAATCCTTCGATCGTGAACGCTTGCTTGCGCAAATCGATTTCGATGGCCTGATATGCAGCGTTGGCCGGTTCGAGCCTCACGCGGTGACCTGCACGCCGGTAGTACTTCACCGTGGCTTCATCGCCCAGGCGCGCAACTACGATTTGTCCATTGCGCGCTTCGCTCGTGTGGTGAACGGCAAGGAGATCGCCGTGTTGAATGTCGGCGTCTTTCATGCTGTCGCCGCGCACGCGCAGGAGGAAATGCGCTCGCGGCCGAAACAACGTGGGATCGACCTTGACCCGATCCTCGATGTTGCCGCTCGCAAGAATCGGCGAGCCTGCAGCGATGCGGCCAAGCAGGGGCAGCGCGTCTTCATCGAGACCGGAGTTTTCAGACACAGTCAGAGAAGCCGCCGCGGAAACCTCAGGCCGCAACCGGATACCCCGCGACATCTCGGGGACGAGTTCGATCGCGCCTTTGCTTTGCAAGGCGCGCAGGTGCTGCTCGATTCCCTGCCGACTTTTCAAATTCAGCCCGAGCGCGATCTCGCCCCGGGTCGGCGGCACACCGTGCGTCGCCATGAAGCGCCGAATAAATTCAAGCACTTCCAATTGCTTAGGGCTGAGTTGAGCGGTCACGACTGGATACCAGACAGGTGTCTGGTATCCAGTCTAGAAGCCTTGCGGGCGGGAGGCAAGTCAGCGATTGCGCCGATCGAGTCAGCCTTCTCGACCGTCAGAACGCAGTCGGGCTTGCCGCTGCAGAACCCAGCGTATTCGACACGAGGCTCAGCTTCGCCCTCTGTTCCGCTTCTTGCCGGGCATAGGCGTTCAACTTGTTGTACAGCGTCTTCAGGCTGCAACCCAACATGCTCGCCGCTCGACGCTTATCGCCCTGACAGAATTCGAGCGTGCTCTCGATCAGTCGGCGCTCGGCCTCTTCGAGCTTGCACCCGATGGGAATGTGCAATCCCGGCGGACCTACCGGAGCAGGCGTTTCCCGTCCGAACGGCTGAATCGTCGTCGGCAACATACCATCCAATACTTCATCGGCAAGGATGAAGCTGCGTTCGATCGTATTCTTCAGCTCGCGGACATTACCGCTCCATTGCGATTTGCACAGCGCCTCGATGAAGCCCGGTGCAAAGCGCTTGTTCGTGCCCGCCGCCTTGTTCAGGCAGTCGAGGAAGTGTTCGGCGAGCAACGGAACATCGCCGATGCGCTCGCGCAGCGGCGGCACGTGCAACGGGAACACCGCGAGCCGATACATCAAATCCTCGCGCAGCTGTTTGTTCGCAGCTGCCTCGGCGATGTTACGGTTCGTCGCAGCGACGACCCGAACATCCGTCTTGATCTCGTGAGTGCCGCCGACACGATAGAAGCGACCGGTTTCGAGCACGCGCAATAAGCGCGTCTGCATCTCGAGCGGCATTTCAGTCACTTCATCGAGTAGCAACGTGCCGCCGGTCGCTCGCTCGAACACGCCGGCATGCGAGCGCGACGCGCCCGTGAAGCTGCCCTTCTCGTATCCGAATAGCTCCGCTTCGATCAGCGATGCCGGAATGGATCCGCAGTTGATCGCAACGAACGGGCCTTGTGCGCGACGGCTGAGCAAGTGAATGCATTCGGTGACAAGCTCTTTCCCTACACCACTTTCTCCCATGATCATGACGGTCGCTTCAGTCGGAGCGACCCGCTTGATGAGCTTGAACAACTGGCGCATTGCCGGCGAAGTGCCGAGCAAATTGCCAAGGCCTCTTTCGTGTTCTTCAATCGTCACGTGAGCTCCCAGAAAAGTGTGCGCGACACGAGAGTGAGCTGAAAATAGTTCAACGGCGTGAATGGTTCCGTTGTAAGAACGCCGTTTGCGAAACGATCGAAGATTGAAAACTTTACTGATGCTCTTTCGTTCATCGGATGCGTCTGTCGGCGCGTTTCTACATGAAGAATTTTCAGCGCCGTCTCGAAAGCACAATCGCCGGGATGCTCACGCATGCATTTCATGCGCGCATTCGACGAAAGTCGTGGCATAGAACTTGCCGGTTCTCACTCCGAAGTTCGTCTTGTTTCGAGCGAACGATGGAGTGCTCATGTCCCTGCGATTAGACGCTCTCAGAATCAACGATCACTACGCCCGCGGCTGGCGTGAGGAAGATCCGGCTCGCGCGATCATGCCGACGGCGACGCAACGTTCGATCAGCGTCTTCGGTCTGGGCTACGTCGGCGCCGTCTCTCTCGCGTGCCTGGCGCGCGACGGTCATCAAGTCGTCGGCGTCGATGTCGATCCGACCAAGCTCGAGCTGGTTCGCTCCGGCCGCTCGCCGATCATCGAGGAAGGCATGCAGGAGCTCATGCAGGCCGTAGTCAACGGCGGCAGCGTGTCGGTCACGGACTGCCTGCGTACGGCAATTCTGTCCACAGATATCTCCTTCATCTGCGTCGGCACGCCGCCGAGGCCGAACGGCAATCAGGATCTGAGCGCGCTCATTCGCGTGGCGCAGGAAATCGGCACCGTCCTGCCGGAGAAGTCGACAAGGCATCTGATCGTCGTTCGTTCGACCGTCAAGCCGGGCACGGTGGAGGGGATCATCAAGCCGACGATCGAGTCGTATTCGGGCTTGAAGGCGGGCGTCGATTTCAGTTTGTGCTTTCAGCCGGAGTTCTTGCGTGAAGGGACCTCGATCAAGGATTACGACAACCCGCCGTTCACGATCATCGGTACGGACGACGATGACGATTACGCGCTCGAGGAGCTGCGTGCCGTATTCGGGCACCTCCCTTGCGAGATGATCCGGACGTCGATCCGCACGGCCGAGATGCTCAAGTACGCCTGCAACGCGTTCCATGCCGTCAAGGTGACGTTCGCAAACGAAATGGGACGTGTCTGCCAAGCCGCCGGCGTCGATCCTCATGAAGTCATGAAACTGCTGTGCATGGACCGACAGCTCAATATCTCGCCGGCTTACTTGCGTCCTGGATTTGCCTTCGGCGGCTCATGTCTACCCAAGGATCTCAAGGCGCTGCTCTATCTTGCGAAGTCGAACGATGTGGAGCTGCCGATGCTCGCGAACGTCATGACGAGCAATCGCGTCCACATCGATCATGCGATTTCTCAGGTGTTGGAAACGGGCAGACGCAGCATCGGCGTCATCGGCCTCAGCTTCAAAGCCGGAACCGACGACCTGCGCGAGAGTCCGATGGTTGCCATGGTCGAGCACTTCATCGGCAAGGGTCTCGACGTCTGGATCTACGATCCTGCCGTGAACGTGGCGCGCCTCGTCGGCGCGAACCGCCGCTTCATCCAAGAAAGCATTCCCCACATTTCCTCGCTGATGACGATGGACGTGGAGCGCCTTGTCGCGCGTTCTGAGGTGCTGGTCGTTGCGATGAAATCTCCTGAAGTGTTGGCGGCGCTCGAGAACGCGCGTCCCGATCAAGTCGTGCTCGATCTGGCGCAGTTGCCGGAGCGGCGTGCGGGCGAGGCAGAGTACCGTGGGGTGTGCTGGTGATCACATCGCCCTCGACCGAGAGTGGGGCGACGGCGACCGAGGCTGTGGCCGCGCTCTCCGGCGGCAAGGTTCGTTCGCGCAATCGCATTCTAATCATCGTCGAAAACCTTCCGTGTCCATTCGACCGGCGCGTATGGCAGGAAGCCCGTGCGCTGCGCGCGGCTGGATACATCGTATCCATCATCTGCCCGAAGGGACCCGGGTGCACGAAAAGTTTCGAAGAGCTCGAGGGCATTCAGATTTATCGCCACCCGCAGCCTTTCGAAGCAAGCACTGCGCTCGGCTATCTCGCCGAATACGCCTGGGCGCTACTCGCGGAGTTCGTTCTTTCGGTGCGCGTCGCGCTCTTCGGTCGGGGCTTCGACGTGATCCATGCGTGCAATCCGCCGGATACGATCTTTCTGATCGGCGCGTTCTACAAACTGCTCGGTAAGAGGTTCGTTTTCGATCATCACGACATCAATCCCGAGCTGTATCTCGCGAAATTCGATCGGCGCGACTTTTTCTACAAAGCACTGCTGATGCTCGAGCGTCTGACCTTCAAGACTGCCGACGTTTGTATCGCGACGAACGAGTCGTACAAGCGCATCGCCATCGAGCGCGGCGGCGTCCCGGCCTCGCGGGTTTTCGTCGTGCGAAGCGGTCCGGACTTGTCGCGCATGAAGATCTTGCCGCCGGTTCCCGAGCTCAAGCGCGGCCGGAAATTTCTGGTGGGCTACGTCGGCGTCATGGGTCGGCAGGAGGGCATCGACGGGCTCCTCACTGCGATTCATCACATCGTGCACGAGGTAGGCCGCCACGACATTCACTTCGGTTTGGTCGGCGGAGGTACGGCGCTCGAAGAGGCCAAAGCACGAGCTAAGGAGCTCAATGTCGAAGACTACGTCACGTTCACGGGGCGAGTACCGGACGATGAAATGCTCGCGATGCTGAACACCGCGGATGTGTGCGTGAATCCAGACGTCGCGAACGAAATGAACGACAAATCCACGATGAACAAGATCATGGAGTACATGGCCCTCGGCAAGCCGATCGTGCAATACGACCTGACGGAAGGCCGAGTGTCGGCCCAAGAAGCTTCGCTGTATGCGAGGCGAAACGATCCCATCGATCTTGCGCGAAAACTTCTGACACTCCTCGACGATGAGGCATTGCGGCGCCGAATGGGCGAGATCGGTCGCGAGCGCGTGCGTACCCAGCTTGCTTGGGAGCACGAGGTGCCGAATTTATTGGCTGCCTATGAGACGCTGCAGTCGTTGTCCGCTGAAAAACTTGCCAGAGACTGAAAGAAGTTCCACCGATGGTGCACGACATCTTCATCAAGTCGCGACCTGGAGACGGCCCGAAACTTGCTGAAAAGATGCAGTGTGAAAGTGAGCGTGATAATTCCGGAACGTTCGATGCTTCTGTCAACAGATCTCGGTCCAATCGTTGAGCGAGGTGCGCGCCGTGCGTTACGCCGTGCTCGCAGCAGGGTTTGACGGCACGCTCGCGCGGGACGGCCGCTGCGACGACCACTGTCTGGCGGCATTGCGCGCGCTTGCGGCTTCCGGTCGCAAGCTGATTCTGACGACATCGCGTCAGCTGCGGGAGATCCTGGACATCTTTCCGCAAGCGCGCCTATTCGACTATTTGGTAGCGGAGAACGGCGCGGTCGTCCACCGTCCCTCAGCACGCGAGTCGGCGATTCTCGCGCCAGCACCTTCCGAAGTGCTGATCCACGAGCTGAAGCGTCGCGATGTCGAGCCGCTCACTGTCGGTAGCGTCGCCATCAGTACGGACGATCGTCACCGGGCGACCCTTACTCAAGTGATCGACCGGCTGCGACTCGACTGCTACATCCTCGACAACGGCAGCTC
>DATCLP010000614.1:0-1564 GCA_036563855.1 Steroidobacteraceae bacterium
TCGTTACCCTGCCGTCGAAATGCCCGGTTTGCGGTTCGGATGTGGAGCGAGAGGAAGGCGAGGCGATCGCACGCTGCACCGGCGGACTCTACTGTCCGGCGCAGCTCAAGGAATCGATCCGCCATTTCGCGAGCCGCCGCGCGCTCGATATCGAAGGGCTCGGCGAGAAGCTCATCGACCAGCTCGTCGATATGGGCCTCGTGCGCACGCCGGCGGATCTCTACAAGCTCGAGCTTGCGACGCTTGCCGATCTCGATCGCATGGGCGAGAAGTCGGCGCAGAAGCTCTTGGATGCGATCGAAAAGAGCAAGCGCACGACGCTCGCACGATTCCTGTATGCGCTCGGGATTCGAGACGTAGGCGAAGCCACGGCAACCGCGCTTGCAAATCATTTCGGCAAGCTCGATGCATTGATCGGGGCGAGCGAGGAAGCCATTCAAGAGGTGCAGGATGTGGGTCCGGTCGTTGCCGCGCACATCCATCACTTCTTCCAGCAGCCGCACAACCGCGAGGTCATCGACGAGCTGCGCCGCCTGGGCGTCGCTTGGAAGGAGCAGGAACCCCGCACGAAGGCGGAAGGACCGCTTTCCGGCAAGACATTCGTCATCACCGGCACGCTCGACAGCATGAGCCGCGATCAAGCAACGGATCGCATCGTCGCGCTCGGCGGAAAGGTCTCGGGAAGCGTGTCGAAGAAGACGTCCTATGTCGTCGTCGGCGCCGAACCCGGCTCGAAGCTCAAGAAGGCCCAAGAGCTCGGCGTGGAAATTCTCGACGAAGCGGCGTTCCTAAAGCTGCTCGGGGAGAAATAAGAGGTCGCGCCGTGAGGCGCGACTCAAACGCAATTCTCAATTCTCCATTCTCAATTCGGATTCAGATCCGCTTTTCGATCTTCGCTCCCTTCCTCAGCTCATCCAGATAGTTCTGCAGCTTCTTGCGCTGAAGAATCATCCGAATTTGATCCTTCACGTCTTCGAACGGCGGTGCCTCGGAAGCGCGCGACTCTTCCAGCTTGATGACGTGCCAGCCGAATTGGCTTTGAACCGGCTCTGCGGTGAGCTGACCGGGCTGCAACGCCGCGACTGCATCCGCGAACGGCTTGACCATCGTATCGAGCGTGAACCAGCCGAGATCGCCGCCGCTCTTGGCCGACGCGTCCTTGGACTTCTGTTCGGCGAGTTTCGCGAAATCGGCGCCTTGCTGCAGCTCCTTCGTGATCGCATCGGCAGTCGCCTTGTCGTCGACGAGGATGTGACGGGCGTGATACTCGCGAGGTAAAGCCGCTACCTGGGCGTCGTACTCAGGTTTGAGCTCTGCCTCGGTGACCGGGTGCTCATCCAAGTACTTCTGCAGGCCGGCATCGAGGATGACGTTCATGCGCGCAAGCGCGAGTTGATCGGCGACTTTGGGATCCTTGGCAACTCCGGCTTTTTCCGCCGCTTCCGCCGCAAGCTTCATGCCGATGAATTGATCGAGCACTTGCGACTTCTCCTCGTCCGTCAGCTCGCGCCGCGATTGCTGCTCCACGTTGTTCAGATACAGCTCGAATTCGGACCTCCCGATG
>DATCLP010000615.1:0-9945 GCA_036563855.1 Steroidobacteraceae bacterium
GCGCGGGACGGCTCGCGCCGTCGCAGCATTCACGCTGAACAACTCGCCGGGCACGTAAAGCGTCTGCAGCAAGCGGCCTGCGAGAGGCATGTGAATGCGGTGATAGTTGTAGGGCGCGAGATAAATGCAAACGAAGGAGCCGTTGCGGTAGGCGTCGGTGGCCGTCGCATCGTTTGCCAGCAAGTCGATTAGCGAATAGTCGATGCCCTTCGCCTGAATGAGCGTGTCTTCGCGAATCGCGCCGGCTTGGCTCACGGTGCCGTCGACCGGACTTACGACAACGTCGGCGCCTGGTGCGATGGTTCGCGCGCCCGGCCGCAAGGGACGCGTGAAGAAGTCGTTGAAACTGCGATAGGCGAACGGATCGGCCTGCGCAGCTTCTGCCATGTTGACGCGGTAGCCTTTGAGAAAAACCTTGATGAGCAACCGCTTGAGCGCCGGTGTCTCCGAGCGCATCACACGGTAGATGATTCGTGAGAGCCAGTGTTTCGGCAGGGCGTGCTGCAGACCCGCGAACAGGCGATCGCCCAAAGCGACTTCGGGTGTGCGTTCCTTCATGCGAACAGGCGCAGCGACCGGTCGACCGCTCATGCGCCGATGATCCGCCGAACGTCGGCGGCGATTCTTGCAGGATCGTGGGGAGTGGAGAACAGTGCGTGCAAAGCGCCGTCCGGATTGATGAGGAAGATCGCTGCGGAATGGTCGACCGTGTACGCGCCATTGCCGAGCGGATGAATGGCGACCGGCACACTCAGCGCCCGAGCGAACGCTTCGACGTTTTCAGGCGATCCGGTGACGCCTATGAACGAAGAACTGAAATATCCCACGTACTTCTTGATCTGTTCCGGCGTGTCGCGCTCGGGATCGACCGAAGCGAGCACGATTTGCGGCGTTTGCGATTTGGGCAGGTCCTGTAGCTGTTTTTCGACCTGGGCGAGGACGGTCAAGGTTTGCGGGCAGATATCCGGGCAATTCGTGAAACCGAAAAAGAGCAGCGACCACCGGTTCTTCAACCGCGTCGCATCGAAGGCCGCACCGTCCTGATCGATCAGATCGACTTGTTCGATGGGTCGCGGCGGTTGCAGGAGCGTCGCTGCGCTCAATGTCGACTGTCGAACGGGTGCATTCACGATTCCGCGAGCCACCAGCGCACCGCCGACAGCGGCTACAATGGCGACGATTGCAACGAGAATGACCTGATGACGTGACACGGCGATTCCTCTCCAAACGCTGAGTTTATCCCACGTGGCCGTCGCCTGAACCCGCCCATGCCCAAATCTTCATCCGTGTCGCTGACCGTCGCGCAATGCATCGAGCGCGGCGCCCAACGGTTCGAAGCGGCGGGACTTTTTTTCGGTCACGGTACCGACAATGCCTTCGATGAAGCTGCGGAGCTCGTGTTCTTCGCAGCCGGCCTTCGGCATGAAGATGCGCCCCGTGTGTACGGCCGGCGCCTACAGGAGGACGAGCTTGCGCGCATCGAGGCCCTGATCGAGCGTCGAGTCCGCGAGCGCATTCCTGCGGCCTATCTCACGCGGCGCATGTGGTTCGCCGGACACGAGTTCTATGTCGACGAACGTGTCTTGGTTCCGCGTTCGCCGATTGCCGAGTTGATCGAAGCTCGATTCGAGCCTTGGATTCAAGCCGACAAAGTGCACTCGATTCTGGATATCGGGACGGGCTCCGGGTGTATCGCGATTGCATGTGCGCTCGCCTTTCCGCAGGCCGGCGTCGATGCCACGGACATCTCGCAGGATGCTTTGGACGTCGCCCGTATCAACATCGAGCGGCACAAAGTGGCCGATCGTGTGCGCGCGATTGGATCGGATGTCTGGGAGAACCTTGACGGCCGGCGTTACGACGTGATCGTGACGAATCCGCCGTACGTGTCGCGCGCCGAGCTCGAGTCGTTGCCTGACGAGTATCGCCGGGAGCCGCAGCTCGGGCTGCTGGGCGGGACGGACGGATTGGATATCGTGCGGCGGATCATCGAAGGTGCTGCAGATCACTTGAATCCCGGCGGGATTCTCATCGGCGAGGTCGGCAATACCGAAGATGCGCTGCAAGCGGCGTTTCCCGATGTGCCGTTCGTGTGGCTCGAGTTCGAGCGGGGCGGCGGCGGTGTTTTCGTCCTGACGCGGGACGAACTCGAACGCCTGAAGCCGCGTGCAAGCAGGTAGAATGTCAGCGAATCGCCGCTGACGGCTGGCTCTTCGCCGATCCGAAGCTCGATCGCCATCAATCAACACATTCCGATTTCCTCATGTCCGGTAACACGTTCGGCAAGCTGTTCACGGTGACGACGTTCGGCGAGAGTCATGGGCCGGCGCTCGGCTGCATCGTCGATGGCTGTCCGCCGGGGTTGGAGCTGTCCGAAGCCGACATCCAACCCGAGCTCGAACGACGCAGAACGGGCACCTCGCGCTACACCAGCCAGCGCAAGGAACCGGATCAAGTGAAGATTCTTTCCGGTGTGTTCGAGGGCCGCACGACGGGAACGCCGATCGGCTTGTTGATCGAGAACCAGGATCAACGCTCGCGCGACTACGACAAGATCAAAGATCGTTTTCGTCCCGGCCACGCCGACTACACTTATCAACAGAAATACGGATTTCGCGACTATCGTGGCGGAGGTCGGTCATCCGCCCGCGAGACGGTGATGCGTGTCGCTGCAGGCGCGATTGCGCGCAAGTATTTGCGCGAGCGCGCCGGCATTCGCATTCAAGGCTACTTGGCGCAGCTCGGACCGCTCAAGCTCGAAGTGAAGTCGCTCGAGACCGTCTACGACAATCCATTCTTCTGTCCCGATCCGTCTCGGATCGAAGAGCTCGAGCAGTTCATGACCCAGCTCAGGCGCGACGGCGACTCGGTCGGCGCGCGCGTCAACGTGATCGCCACCGGCGTGCCGCCGGGGCTCGGCGAGCCGATCTTCGATCGGCTCGATGCCGATATCGCGCACGCCATGATGAGCATCAATGCCGTAAAGGGCGTCGAGATCGGAGCGGGTTTCGCTTCGGTCGAGCAGCGCGGTAGCGTTCATCGCGACGAGCTAACGCCGCGCGGGTTCTTGTCGAACAATGCCGGCGGCATTCTCGGCGGCATCTCCTCGGGACAGGACATCACGGTGAGTATCGCGTTGAAGCCGACGTCGAGCATCACCATTCCGGGCAGGACGATCGACATCGACGGGAAGGAGGTCGAGATCGTGACGACCGGCCGCCACGATCCTTGCGTGGGGCTGCGCGCAACGCCGATCGCCGAAGCCATGCTTGCGCTCGTGCTGATGGACCATTACTTGCGCCACCGCGCGCAGAATGCCGACGTGAAGTCGACCACTCCGATCATTCCCGCACGCGCGGACGAGTGAAGAAGTCACCTAAACTTTCTTGTTGAGCAGCCGCCTGATGGTCAGGCGGCGAGACCTTGGGTATAGGGATCACATGAGCAGAAGCTGGAATGTCGCGGTGGTGGGTGCGACCGGATTGGTCGGCCGCACGATGTTGTCGATTCTCGAGGAGCGCAATTTCCCGGTCGCGGAAGTCTTTGCGCTCGCGAGCGCCCGTTCGGTCGGCAAGACCGTCAAGTTCAAAGGTCGCGACATTCCGGTTCAGGATCTCGAGACCTTCGATTTCAAGATGGCGCACATCGGCTTGTTCTCTGCCGGGGCGAGCGTGTCGAAGGTCCACGCCGTTCGTGCCGGCCAGGCGGGCTGCGTCGTCGTCGACAACACTTCCCAGTTTCGGTACCAGGACGACATTCCGCTCGTCGTGACCGAAGTGAACCCGGAGGCGATTGCGGGCTATCGCAAGCACAACATCATCGCCAATCCGAACTGCTCGACGATGCAAATGCTCGTTGCGCTCAAGCCGTTGCACGATGCCGCCCGGATTCGGCGCATCAATGTTGCGACCTATCAATCCGTGTCCGGCGGCGGCCAGAAAGCGATCGACGAGCTGACTTCGCAGGTTGCAGCCTTGAGCCGCGGCGAACCGGTCACGCCAAGAGTCATTGCCAAGCAGATTGCCTACAACTGCGTGCCCCAGATCGATGTGTTCCTCGACAACGGGTACACCAAGGAAGAGATGAAGATGTACTGGGAGACCCAGAAAATCCTGGGCGACACCTCGATTCAGGTGAATGCGACGGCCGTGCGCGTGCCGGTGTTGTTCGGGCACTCGGAGGCCGTGCACATCGAGACGGAGCGCAAGCTGACAGCCGGCGAAGCGAGGGAGTTGCTATCCAAGGCGCCGGGTGTCGTAGTGATCGATGAAAGGCAGCCTGGGGGTTATCCCACCGCCGTGACGGAGGGGGCGGGGACCGATCCGGTGTACGTAGGTCGCATCCGCGAGGACATTAGTCATAACCACGGTCTGAATTTGTGGATTGTGTCCGATAACGTACGCAAGGGAGCGGCGTTAAATAGCGTCCAGATCGCCGAGATTTTGGTGAAAGACTACCTGTAAGTTATAGTTGCGCGCCTAAAGTCAAGAAGCACATGAGAATTCCGCCACGGGAGGCATGGGGACTTGTCGCCGTATGGCACATGGGCTCGAGACCGCCGCCGCGCCGATCCGATTACAAGCGATAGGCATCCCACCGAGGGTGCTGAGGACACGGTACCGGGAGTGCTGATGAGACGATATTTGCCGCGCCTTGTGCTCACGGGCGCTCTGCTATCCCCTGTGACGCTGTATGCGTTGGGTTTGGGCGAGATTCGCCTGAATTCCGCACTCAATCAGCCTTTCGACGCGGACATCGAGCTGATCTCTCCGACGGCTGAAGAGCTCGCCACGCTCAAGGTCGGACTCGCGAGCAATGACCTGTTCGATCGGTATGGTCTTGACCGGCCGGCCTTTCTCTCCGATTTCGAGTTCTCGGTGACTCGCGGACGGGACGGACGCGCTTCCATCAAAGTGACTTCGAGGCGTTCGGTGACAGAGCCGTTCGTCACGCTCCTCGTCGAAGCGAACTACGGTCGCGGCCGGTTGCTGCGCGAGTACACGGTGCTGCTCGATCCGCCCGTGTTCATGCCGTCGCAGCCCGAGGCACAGGCACCTGTTGCGGCGCCGCAATCGGGTGCTCGAACCGAAGGACGCATCGAGCGCGTGCCAGAGCCGGCGCGTCCAACACCGGTGCCCGCACCCGAGCCTGCTCCGTCCGCTGAGCCGGTTGTTCGCGAGACGCCAGCCGCTGCTCCTGCGTCCGTCGCTTTGGGCGGCACGTATACCGTCGAGCGCAACGACACGCTCTGGCGGATCGCGAGCCGTATGCAACCTGGAGCGGGCCCGAGGGTGATCAACCAGACGATGATCGCCATCTTCCGGGCGAATCCCGAGGCATTCGACGGCAACATCAATCGCTTGAAGGCGGGGAGCATCCTGCGCCTGCCGGATCAACCCGAAATCGATGCGATCTCCACGACGGAAGCCGCCGCAGAGGTGAGGCGTCAACAGGAAGAGTGGAGCGGCGCAGTGCGCACAGCCGTAGCGGAAGAAGCCGGCCGGTTGCGCTTGGTGCCGCCGGAAGAGGCTCCGACTGCGCCAGCACCCACTAGCGCTACAGAGACTGCAGCGACCGGAACGCAAGCAGGTACCGGTGCGCCCGCTCCGGCAGTTGAAGATCGTCGTTTGGAAATCACGAGCCCCGAGCTGGCGGCGGCACAACAACAGGTGAGCGAAGCGCCCGTCGAGGCGGAGCCTGTGGCTGAGGCGCCTGTCGAGCCAGCCGACATCGAAGCCGAACCTGCGGCCGAGCCAGTCGAAGCCGAAGCACCGCCGGTTGCGGCACAGCCGCGGCGTGCGACCCGGCCGCCTGTTGCTCAGACCGAGCCAGAAGTTGGCCCGTCGCTCGTTGATCGACTCCTCGACTTCTGGTGGGTTCTCGTCGTTCTCGGATTGCTCGTCATCGGCGCGCTCGCTGTCGTGAAGCGTCGTCGCGAGCACTCCGATCTCGACGATCTCGATACATCGAGCACGGTGGACTTCGAGCCGCGCGCCCTGCGGACGCGTCAGCGCGAGCCGGTTGCAGCGGATGATTTTGATGAGCCGGAGCAAGAAGCGTCAGCGCCTGCGCCGGTCACAGTGCGGCGAGAGGAAGCTGCTCCGCCGAGGCCCGTGGAAGTGACGGAAGCTCCCGCTCCGGTCGCCAAGTCGATCGAGGACACGCTGAGCAGCGAGACAGCGGTGCGCTTCGATCAGCAGGATGCGCTCGCCGAAGCCGATTTCCACATGGCGTACGGCCTGTACGACCAAGCGGCCGATCTGGTGAAGATCGCGATCGATCGCGAACCCGGCCGGCGCGATCTGAAGCTCAAATTGCTCGAGATCTATTTCGTTTGGGGCAACAAGGATGCGTTCCTCGAGACTGCTCGCGATCTGCACGCCACGCGCGATCAGGCACCGGCCGGCGAGTGGGACAAGATCCTCATCATGGGCAAGCAGATCGCCGCCGACGACCCGATGTTCAAGGGCGAGGGCGGTCCGGTCGATCTCGTCGACGTCAATCTGGAAGGCGGCGAGAACCGCGTCGATGTCGACCTTTTCGCTGAACCGGAGGACTTGAGCAGCAAGTCCGGTCTCGATCTTCAGTTCGCGACCGGCGAGCGTCCTGGCGGATCGGATCTCGACTTCCTGTTGGATGACGAGAAGCCTGCGCACGAAGAAGAACCGACGCGGGAAATGCTGGATCCGCTCGCGCGGACGCAAGAGACACCGACGATCGAATCGCCCGCGCTCGACACGAGCGCTGCGACGGTGCGTGAGAAGATCGATATGGAGCTGTTCGCGAAGAACAGCACCGACCAGACAGCCGAACTGTCGCTCGACGACCTCGGCCTGGACGTCGATGCTCTCGAGGCGACCGGTTCCCTCGAGGAGACGGCTGCGTTACAGCAGGATGACCTGAACGCGACGATGGAACGTCCGTTGCGGGACGACGAGATGACGCAGCTTGCGCCCTCGATCGGTCCGCTGGATCGCACGATGGAGGCGCCGCGCGCGGAGGCATTCGATATCGAGAGCACCGGGACGATCTATATCGATCAGGTAGATCTGTCGCCGGGCGATACGGTCGAGCAGCCGCGCCCCGACGTCGATGCGACAGCGGCGCTTAAGCGCCTCGATGTCGACCTCGATCGCATCGGCGGCGAGGATGCGCAAGCCGGCGAGACGGTTCATCAGCCTGCGGGCGCCGATGTCGACGCTGCCCGTTTCTCGGACGACGTGTTCGGTACCGACAGGACCGCAGAGTTTCCGAAAGTGGATCTCGACGTCGGCGAGCCGTTGCCCGGCGAAGATCGCGAACCGACGAACAAAGTCGTCACCGCAGAGATGGAGCTGTCGGAGCTCGAACCGGTCACGATGAGCGAAGTCGGTACGAAGCTCGACCTGGCTCGCGCCTACATGGACATGGGCGATCCGGACGGTGCCCGCAGCATCCTGGAAGAAGTGGTGCAAGAGGGCAACAGCAGTCAAAAGCAGGAAGCGATGCGGCTGCTCGAATCCATCCGCTGATTTCGCTCCCGGTTACGGCAGAATGGCAACTCGGGCTCGACCCGAGTTGCCGGCTTTTCATCACCCATGCGCATCGCCCTCGGTCTCGAATACGACGGCAGCGCCTTCCGCGGCTGGCAGTCGCAAGCCCACGCGGTCGGTATCCAGGCGCTCGTCGAGCGCGCGCTCGGGCTCGTGGCCGACGAGCCCATTCAAGTTACGGCAGCCGGTCGTACCGATGCAGGCGTCCACGCCCTCATGCAGGTTTTGCATTTCGATACGACGGCGGTTCGCAGCGAGAGAGGCTGGATACTCGGCGTCACTTCCAACCTGCCGAAACAGATCAGCGTGCTATGGGCGCGCGAAGTCCCCGAAGCCTTTCATGCCCGCTATAGCGCGCAAGCTCGCAGCTACCGCTACTACATCCTGAACCGACCGGTGCGACCGGCGATCGGCGCGGATTATTTGAGCTGGGTCCGCGAACCGCTCGATGCGGAAGCAATGCACGTCGCTGCGCAGCAGCTCTTGGGCGAGCACGATTTCTCTTCCTTTCGTGCCGCCCAATGCCAGGCGCGCACACCCATGCGCTGCATTCATGAGATTCAGGTGCGCCGCCTGGGCGAGATCGTCGAGCTGTCCGTGACAGCGAATGCCTTTCTGCATCACATGGTTCGCAACATCGCCGGCGTGCTGATCGAGATCGGTACGGGGGAGCGGCCTATCGAATGGGCGCGCGAGGTCCTGGAAGCGCGGGATCGAAGGTTCGGCGGTATCACCGCGCCGCCGGGTGGGCTGTATCTGACAGGCGTGCGCTACGCCGCGGCGTTGAACTTGCCGAGCGAACGCCCAGATCGTCCGGTCGCTTTGCTATGGGTCTAGGGCAACGACGGGTATGCGACAAGGCTTGCCGGCGGATGGCCGAACCGCGTATAGATGCCGCCCTTGTCGGCAAATCGAGATGACTGGATGACGTGGTTCGAGAAGATCATGCCCTCGCGGATCAAGACCGAGCGCCGCACGCGGTCGGTTCCGGAGGGTCTGTGGATAAAGTGCACTGCGTGCGATGCAGTGCTCTACCGCGCGGAGCTCGAACGCAACATCAATGTTTGCCCCAAGTGCGGCCACCACATGCGCATCGGCGCGCGTGCGCGCCTAGAAGCGTTTCTCGATCCGCAATCGGGCGTGGAGCTTGCGACTGAAATCGAGCCGGAGGATCCGCTCAAGTTCCGCGACAGCAAGAAATATCGCGATCGACTCCTGCAAGCGCAGAAAACGACCGGGGAAAAGGATGCGTTGATCGTCATGGCCGGCACCCTGCACGGACAGCCGATCGTCGCATGCGCCTTCGAGTTCGAGTTCATGGCCGGTTCGATGGGTTCGGTCGTCGGCGAGCGCTTCGTGCGTGCCGTGGAGCATTGTCTCGAACATCGCAAACCGCTCGTCTGCTTTTCGGCCAGCGGCGGTGCAAGAATGCAGGAAGCGCTGCTGTCGCTGCTGCAAATGGCCAAGACGAGCGCCGCGCTCGCGAAGCTTTCCGAAGCGGGCCTGCCCTACATTTCCGTGATGACCGATCCTACGACGGGTGGCGTATCGGCGAGCTTGGCCATGCTGGGCGATGTAAATATCGGCGAGCCCAAGGCGCTCATCGGATTTGCGGGTCAGCGCGTCATTCAGCAGACCGTGCGCGAAACGCTTCCGGAAGGTTTTCAACGCAGCGAGTTCCTGCTGGAACACGGCGCGCTCGACATGATCGTCGATCGACGCGACATGCGCGATCGCATTGCCTCGTTGTTGCGCATGTTCACGAAGCTGCCTCCTGTACCGACTTGATCGAGACCTTCGGCGCCGAGCGAGCTGCTGAAAGCACGCGAACGAAGCTTGCCTTGCGCCACCAGCCATGACCCGGTTCTCTCGCTTGGCCGATTGGCTCTCCTGGCAGGAGACGCTGCATCCGCGTTCGATCGACCTCGGCTTGGAGCGCCTCGAGCGTACGCTCGATCGGCTCGGTTGGGCGAAGCCTAAGTGTCCGGTCATCACGGTCGGCGGCACGAACGGAAAGGGTTCGTGCGTCGCGCTGTTGAGCCGCATTCTCAGCGATGCGGGCTACCGGGTCGGGACGTTTACCTCGCCGCATCTTCGGCGCTACAACGAGCGCATCACGGTTGCGGGACGCGAGATCTCGGATGCCTCGCTCGTCGCGGCTTTCGAGCGGATCGACGCAGCACGCGGAAGCGACACGCTCACGTTCTTCGAGTTCAACACGCTTGCCGCATTGCTTGCCTTTGAAACAGCGGGGCTGGATGCAATCGTGCTCGAGGTCGGTATGGGTGGGCGCCTCGATGCCGTGAATGTCGTGGATCCGGACGTCGCGGTGATTACGAGCGTCGCGCTCGATCACTGCGATTGGCTCGGTGCGGACATAGAAACGATCGGCGCGGAAAAGGCAGGCATCTTT
>DATCLP010000616.1:0-3905 GCA_036563855.1 Steroidobacteraceae bacterium
GCGAATACCCTGGTCGACGGCTTGATAGTAGTTGCGCGACTTGAGCCACCGATCGACGGCGAAATCCGGCAGCGCAATGGCGCCGCTCAGCAAGACATTGGCAAGCCGCAGCGTACGTTCGCTCGGCATGCTGTAGGCGCCCGAGGGCGTGCCGACTTTGCGAGTCAGCCGAATTGGCATGCAACCTCCCTTGAATGGGTACTTGAGCGCAAGCCTATTAACGATTGCACCGTAGGCCGGTTCCCGCACCGTCGGTCGCGATTGCAATTTCTTGCAACGCTTGGCCGGTCCCTTGCAAAAAACTCCGCACACGTTTTTTCGAGCTAGGCATTTCACGGACGTTCGCCAGCAACGCCGCTCTGGTACACATCTTGCTGCCTTCGGCAATGACCGTTCACTTTCGCAGACGCCGGCTCGATTGGAGTCGGGGCGTCACGTATCCGCGATGCAGGGAGCAACGTTCATGAAGCAGGTAGCGCAGAACTACAAGACGGGACGGATTGGGCTCGAGGAGGTCGCTGTGCCTGCGCTCAAGCCCGGCGGCGTGCTCGTGCGCATGCATTACAGCGTGATCTCCGCGGGTACGGAAGGCATGAAGGTCCGAGAAGGGAAGATGTCCTATCTCGGTAAAGCGCGTGCCCGTCCCGACAAGCTGAAGCAAGTGTTCGATTCGCTGCAACAGCAGGGTTTGCTTGCGACGTATCGCAAGGTCATGAACAAGCTCGATACGCTCACACCGCTCGGATATTCGGGGGCGGGCGAGGTCGTCGAGGTCGGAAGCGACGCGTCCGGATTCTATGTCGGTCAGCGCGTCGCATGCGGCGGAGCGGGTTATTGCAATCACGCCGAATACAACTTCATTCCGAGCAATCTCGCCGTGCCCGTACCGGACAACGTATCGCTGAAGTACGCTGCGTTTGCCACGGTCGGTGCAATTGCTTTGCAAGGTTTCCGGCGGGCGCAACCGCAACTCGGCGAAACCGCGTGCGTGATCGGTCTGGGTCTGCTCGGCCAGCTGCTCGTGCAGATTCTTACTGCGGCCGGAGTTCGCACTGTGGGTGTCGATCTCAAGCCGCAACGTTGTGAGTTAGCGGTGCGCTCAGGCGCGTACGCGGCGCTTCAGCCCGAAGATCCTGCGCTACAGAGCACCGTGGCGCACCTGACGGACGGTTTCGGCGTCGATGTCGTGTTCATCGCCGCAGGAGGCTCGAGCAATGTTCCCGTCGAGCTCGCGGCGCAGCTTGCTCGCGACCGTGCTCGCGTCGTCGATATCGGCAAGACGCGACTCGACCTGCCATGGAACGAGTACTACTTGAAGGAATTGGATGTTCGTTTCTCGAGGTCCTATGGTCCCGGGCGCTACGACCCGCAGTACGAGGAACGCGGCATCGACTACCCGATCGGCTATGTGCGCTGGACGGAACGACGCAACATGGCCGCGTTCCTCGATCTCCTGGCAAGCGGCCGCATCAATCTCGATCCGATCGTCTCGGCCGTGCGGCCGTTTACAGAAGCCGAGCAGGTGTACGAAGAGATAGCGACCGGCAAGAGCGAAGCGCTCGGCACGGTGTTCGAATACGACGTCAGTTCGCCTCCTGCAATGCGCATCGCGCTGCCGCTCGCGCGTGCATCGGTCCACCGCTCCACGCACGATCGGGTGAGGCTCGGCGTCATCGGTGCAGGTAATTACGCCTCGAGCATGTTGCTTCCGCATCTGCAGCAGGATGAGCGAGTCATATTGAGCGCAGTTGCGACGACTTCCAGCCTGACTGGCGAGAATGCTCGACGCAAGTTCGGATTTCTACGCGCGACGACGAACTATGCCGAACTGCTCGCCGATGAGGAGATCGACGCTGTCCTGATTGCGACTCGGCATTCGTCGCACGCGCGGATCGTTTGCGAAGCGCTGCGCGCCGGCAAAGCGGTTTTCGTTGAAAAACCGCTCGCGCTTTCGATCGAGCAACTGGAAGAAGTCGAACGCACGATTGCCGAATGCGGCAATGATCGCCTCATGGTCGGTTTCAATCGGCGTTTCTCGCCGATGGTGCGTGCGATCGAGGGGCGAACGCATCGCCTCGCAACGCCGCTCGTTCTGCATTACCGCGTCCATGCAGGGCAGCTCGAGCCCGGGTCTTGGTATCTCGACAGCAGCGAAGGTTCGCGATTCGTCGGCGAGGCCGGCCACTTTTTCGACGTCATGTCGTATCTCGCGGGATCGCGCCCCATCAGAGTGTTCGCGATGACGCTGTTGCCAAGAATACAGATCGCCGACGATCACGAAAACATTGCCGCGACCGTTCAATACGAGAACGGCTCGGTCGGCAATCTGCTCTACCTGACGCAAGGCGGCGCGAAAGTTCCCAAGGAACTCCTGGAAGTGTTCGGCGGCGGTACGACAGCGCGGCTCGAAAATTTCGAGGAGCTTTGGTTTTTCGACAGCCGTCACCGGAATCGCGCGCACCTGCCTCGGGGGAAAGGTCAGGCGGAAGAGCTCTCGGCTTTTCTCGATGCCGTGCGAAGCGGCGGAGCGATGCCGATCCCCCTGGAGAGTCTGTTCGATACGACCGCATCCACGCTCGCGGCACTCGAATCGATTCATCGCGGCGCACCTTGCGACATCAGGTCGATCGAACGCTGGCAGGTAGCCGCGGACGTTGTCGGAGAACGCCGATCGCTCGACGTTGCGAGCTGACGACCGGAGATCTCGACACTCATGCAGTCGCTGACATGGTACGTGCATCGCTTGGGTCGCATGTCCATCCCGGAGCTCTGCTACCGCGCGCTCCAGATGGGCCGTATTCACGCAACCAGGCTCGCGCGGATACGCGCGGTTCCCGAGCCGCATCCCGCACGTCCGATCAGTTTCATCGACATCGATGCCCGCGTCGAAGTAGCGCTCTACATTGCGCGCGCCGAGCGGATCATGGAAGGCTGCTTCGATATTTTCGACCTCGAGAACGTACAACTAGGCCATCCCCCGGTCTGGAATCGCGATCCGCTCACCGGGCGCATCGCGCCGCTACGGCATGCATCGACGATCGACTATCGGGATGAGCGCGTCGTCGGAAACATCAAGTATTTGTGGGAACCGAGCCGTCACCTGCACGTGCCGGCGCTAGCGCAAGCCTATGCGCTGACGAAAGACGCTCGCTACGCAGAGGCGATGCGTCTGCACATCGAGTCGTGGATTGAACAGTGTCCGCCGCACATGGGCGCGCATTGGACGAGCTCGCTCGAGCTCGCAATTCGGCTGATCAACTGGAGTATCGCCTGGCAACTGATCGGCGGAGAGCGCTCGTCGATCTTCGATGGTCAGAGCGGTGCTGCCTTCCGCCAGCGCTGGATGGAGTCCGTATTTCTGCAAGCGCGGGCCATCGTGAACAATCTTTCGCGATTCTCGTCGGCGAACAATCACTTGATCGGCGAAACCGCGGGTGTCTGGATTGCCTCGGTGATCTGGAACGGCTGGCCGAAGCTGCAGCGTTGGGGCGAACGCTGCGCTGCGATTCTCGAGCGAGAGATTCTCAGACAGAACGCACCGGATGGCGGCAATCGGGAACAGGCGTTCGCGTATCAACAATTCGTTCTCGATTTCGCGCTCCTGTCGGGTTTAGCCGCACGCGTCGCCGGCCGCGATTTCTCGAAGGATTATTGGGCGCGTCTCGAAGCGATGATCGACTTCATCGCGAGCATCATGGATGTGGGCGGGAACATGCCGATGGTGGGGGATGCGGATGATGGGTACGTTGTCCGGCTGGCGCCGGAAAGCGGGCTCGGGGCTCGGAGCTCGGGGCTCGGGCAAGAGGGACTCCGCGAGTCTTGGCCTCATACCGCGTCCAACGCAATGAAGAACCTTGGAGCTCGAGACTTGGAGCTTGGTCTCGAGAATCGGGAGGACCGTGATG
>DATCLP010000617.1:0-10014 GCA_036563855.1 Steroidobacteraceae bacterium
GCGTCGGACCGCCCGGACGATGACAGTTGCTGCAATTCGCATGCAGATACGCCCGCGCGCGTTCGGCGAGCGGGGCGCTCGTGTCCATGGGATCGGGCATCGCCGGTTCTGCCGAGGCATCGGCAACCGGAGGAGTCAGTACGCCTATGGCGCTCAGAGTCGTGAGCTGATTGGCCGTCCGATTGGTTTGCGCGTATGTGAAATCGCGATTCATCTGCGCGGTTTCGAGCCCGAGCGAGCGTCCGGCGGCATTCGTATGGCACTGCGCACATTGCGCTTCGCTCGGGAAGATCCACGGTTGACCGTCGATGACGCGCTGCGCACCGCCGCGCACGAGCGTCGCGTCGGTTTGTTGCGCATTCCATTCATATGAATATCCGCCCCAGACGCCGTCCGGGTGGCGCATGAGCAGACGCGTCTCGAGCAGCCGGTTGCCGCGGCGGAAATGTTTCATGAGCACCGTGCCGGCCGGCAGATTCCAGTCTCCGCTGCCGCCGCGAGAAATTTCTTCGGTATTGGGCAGTGCGATCCAACGTTCTTTCGTCGCGCCATCGGACCAGAACGGCGCATTGATCGCGTAGCCGATCAATCCGTCGTTCGGTTGGCTCGGATTGGCTGGATCGACGCATCCCGTGGCGCTCAGGGTCTCAGGGATCTGCGCAGTTCCGCCGCCCGAGCTGAACACGATCCGATGCAGCGTTCCGCCATAGTTCAGCACATAGAGCTCGCCGTCATTGCCTTGCGCGAACGAAGAGACGTTGAACCCGCTGTCCAGGAGCAGCGTCGGCTCGCGGCTGCTCGCGTTCTCGGGGATCCAAGTGAAGATATTGCCGCTCACGAAGTCCGCGAACAGATAACGCCCGACCAGCGCAGTCGCTTGTTGTCCTCGATAGACGAAACCGCCGGTGATCGATGCACCCAGCGAGCGGCCGTACTCGATCAGCGGATCGATCAAAGCGGCGCCTGCGCAAGCGGGCGTTCCCGCAGTGTTGAAATCGTGTGCGCCTTCGCGACAGCGCCAGCCGTAGTTGCCGCCGAGCGTCACGCGATTCACTTCTTCGAAAAAGTTCTGGCCGACGTCTGCGAGCCACAGATCTCCGTTGACGCGATCGAAGCTGAAGCGCCACGGATTACGCAGACCCCAGGCGTAGATCTCGGGGCAGTTGCCGGAGCTTCGTCCCGCGGCGGGACAGCGATCGTTCGGATTGGCCGGATCGAAGAAGGGATTCGTCGCGGGAACGGTATAAGGCACGCCCGCTGGCGCGTCGACATCGATCCGCAGCAACTTGCCGAGCAACGTCGTCAAGCGTTGGCCGTTGCCGTTCGTGCCCCACGGATCGCCGCCGCTGCCGCCGTCGCCCAACCCGATGTACAGGTACCCGTCGGGGCCGAATGCAATGTGCCCGCCGTTGTGATTCGTGGCAGGCTGATCGACCGTGAGCAGCACGGTCTCGCTCGCCGGATCGAGCGTGGCGCCCCCGTCAGAGCTGATGAACGACGAAATGCGCGAGACGAGTTGCGAGCCCTCCGTCCCGGTGTACGAAAGAAACACGCGCGCATCGGTCGGGAAGTCAGGATGAAACGCCATTCCCAGCAAACCTCGCTCGCCGCAACAGACAACGCGCGAGGTGAGGTCGACGAATGTCGTGAGCGTGCCCGACGGATTTGCAGTTGCAAATCGGCGCACGCGGCCGCCTTGCTCGACGACATACCAATGGGTGTCCTGTCCCGGCGCTTGCAGCATGGCAACTGGACTGGAGAAGTTCAGCGACGTGAACTGTTGGAGCGTGATCGACGAAGTCGGTCGCGGCCAAGCAAGGCAGCTCGTATTCGTCGGTCGTGCATCCAGGCCGCTCGACCCGGAGGATGCCGGAGGCGTGGTGGCGCTCGCGCTGTTCGAAGCCGGAGAGACGTTGCCCGCTTGGTCGACGGCGTGCACGACATAGGAATAGGTCGTGTTCGGAACGACCGTCGTGTCCGCGAACGACGTTCCGGTCACCGAGGTGAGCGGCGTCGCCGAACCGTTGCGATGGATGCGATAGCTCGCGATGCCGCCGGCGTCGGTCGATGCAGACCAGGCGAGATCGATGCGCGTCGGCGAAACGGCCGTAGCGGTGAGGTTTTGTGGAGCCGTCGGCGGCGTCGTATCTGCCGGAGGAGCCGGTGTCTGGTTTTCGCGAGTGTCCGGACCGCTGTCGCAACCCTGCAGGAAAACCATTCCGGCACAGCACAGAGCCAAGATGAACCGCATGGCGAGCTCACTCCGAAGGGCGCGCCGACCACTCTCTCACAATTGAAGTCGAGGCGTCACTACATCTCGAACTTATGTCGTAGTAATGTCGTCGCGTTGCGACGAGACGAGCTGCGCGTCTTGGCGACGATCTTCGCGCTTCCCTAAGATAAATGTTCAGCTAACAAACATTGGGCACGGATGTCGCTTACTCCCCGTTTTCCAGAAATCGTTGCGCATCGCGGCAACGCCGCCGAGTATCCGGAGAATACGCTGCCCGCGATTCGCTCCGCGCTCGATCTTGGTGTGCGCTACGTAGAGTTCGATGTGCAGCTCACTGCGGATCGGCAGCCCGTTCTATTGCACGACTCGAACCTGAAGCGCACAGCGGGGATCGATCGCAATGCGCTCGAAATGACGCTCGCCGAGCTGTCGGAAGTGCGCGTGAACGAGCATGCGCGTCTGGGAAGTCGGTTTACCGACGTCGGTATCCCGACTCTCGCTCAGGCGGCGAGCCTGCTGGAGTCGCATCCGACAGCGACCGCGTTCGTCGAGCTCAAGCGGGCAAGCCTGCGTACCTTCGGAACGGAGATCGTCGTCCACCGGGTCGCCGAGATTCTCAAACCCGTGGCACGTCAATGCGTGCTCATCTCGTTCGATTTCGCCGCCGTCCATCACGCGAGGCAGACGACGCCGTTTCGGATCGGCTGGATCTTGCCGGAGTACACGAACCTGTCGGCGCTCAAATGCGAAGCGCTCGCGCCGGACTTCGTGTTCTGCGACCATCAATTACTGACGGAAACGAATTCGCGGTTGTGGAAAGGGCCGTGGCGTTGGGTCATTTACGAGGTGACGACTGCGAAGCTTGCGCTGGAGCTTGCATCCCGCGGCGCGCGGTTCATCGAGACCATGGCCGTCCGCGCGCTTTGGCGCGAGTTCCGCAATCATCGAGCGTTGGGCGCGAGCCGCTGAGGGCAAACCCGCAATATACCGATCGGCGGTTGTACCACGCGGCGCTCTTGCGATCGTAGCCGTACAATCGCTCCTCATCGCTTCGATTCGATTCCCGCATGCCTCCTCCGGAACATTTGTCCTGGCTCGTCGGCGAGCTACGCGCCTTGGCAAGCGATCTGAGCGCTGGCGACTCCGATCCGCCGCTCGTCGTCGCGATCGATCAAGGCGGACACGCAAGCCGAGCGATCGCTTTCGAGGTCAGTGGCCGCCTGCGCGCTGAAGCGTTCACGCCGATCAGCACGTTCCGCAGGAGGAACGATCGTGTCGAGCACGATCCGAATGAAGTGGACGAATCGATCCGCACCGCGCTCGCCGATCTGCATCAAGCCTTAGGCGACTCGGCCGATCGTGTCATTGCCGCGGGGCTGGCCACCCAGCGCTCGAGCATCGTCTGTTGGGACCTGCGCGCGAACAAGGCGCTTACGCCGATCCTGTCCTGGCAGGATCGCCGCAACGCGGCCTGGATCGAGCGATTGCGCTCCCAGGAGCTGCGAATTCGAGAAACGACGGGGTTGCCGCTCACGCCGCACTACGGCGCGAGCAAGATGCGCTGGTGCTTGGACAATGTTCCGGAAGTGCAGGATGCAGCCGGCAGAAAGTCGCTCGCCATGGGTCCGCTCGCAGCTTGGCTGTTGCGCTCGCTGTTGAGCGAGCGTCCCTTCGTCGTCGATCCCGTCAATGCTGCACGCACGCAACTGTTGGACTTACGCACGGGGGATTGGTCGGGCGAGATGCTCGAACTATTCGGAATTTCGCGCACGATGCTGCCGCACGTGGTCGCCAATCGCTATTCCTATGGGCACATCGCGTTCGGGGATCGGAGCATTCCGCTCGTCGTGTGCACGGGCGATCAGTCCGCTATGCCGTTTGCGCATGGCCAACCTGCAGAGGACACGATCTATCTCAACATCGGCACGGGCGCGTTCGTGCAGCGCCTCGCGCGGAGCGGCGAGATACCGGACGGCATGCTCGGCAGCGTGCTTTGGCGCGATGAGCAGGATGGCGCGTCACCTCTGCTGACGATAGAAGGCACGGTGAACGGCGCGGCCAGTGCCATCGATTGGCTCAACGAGCGCTGCGGCATCGCCGCGCATCGCGCCGCTCTGTCGTTGACTCGCGCGGAGGCGGGCGACTCGTTACCGCTCTTGTTCTTGAACGGCGTATCCGGCGTGGGATCGCCGTTCTGGAGGCCGAATCTCGAGCCGCGCTTCATCGGCGACGGCAGCGATGAGCAGCGCGTGATCGCCGTCGTGGAAAGTATCGCCTTCTTGATCTGCGAGAACATCGCGCGCATCCGCGACGGCGCAACGCGCATCCTCGCTAGCGGCGGACTCGCCGCTAGCGATTATCTTTGCGAGTGCATCGCCAGCCTCAGCGGCATCACCCTGGAGCGCACGAGCCTGCAGGAAGCTACTGCAACGGGGCTGGCGTACTTGGTTGCCGGCGCACCCGCCGAATGGCAGCCGCAGGCAGAGCTCGAACGCTTTGAGCCGATGCCGCATCCGCCGCTGCACGAAAGGTTCGAGCGGTGGAGGAGGGAGATGGCCAACGTCTAGCTTTGCAAGGCACAGGCGACAAGCTACAGGCGGCAGTCGAGCGGGCGCACGCACGCTTTCGCTATCAACTGTCCATGTCAACTATCAACTATTAGCTTCGCGATTTGCCTGTCCGCCCAACTCTCCCCGCGCAGCTTGTCCATGAAGCCGCAGTGGCCCCCGTATGGAACCGTCTTGATATGAAGGTTCGGATTGCGCGGCAGATCGTCGAGGTCGCGTGCCGGGATGATCGGATCGTCGAGCGCAAAGATGATGTGGCTCGGGATCGAGAGTCGAGCCAAGGCGTCGCCGACGATTGCATAGCCGTTCAGATAGGCATCGAGGTCGGCAAAGTCGCTGAAGCGTTGCACGAGGATCTCGGTCATCGCCTTGATGCTGCGTTGTGAGAGGATCGGTCCGAAATCGTAGCGGTCGGGGAAACACGACTGCTTGATTCGCAGCGAACGCTTCCACTTGTCCATGAAATACCAGCGGTAGATGAGCGGACCGTGCTCGAGAATTTCCATCGTGCTGTGCGGACGCAAGACGGGGCAGACCGCGATCGCGCGTTCGAGCCGAATCCCGGCACTAGGGGCTGAGTTTGCAACACGCAGTGCGAAGTTCCCGCCGAGCGAGAAGCCCACGATCGTCGTGCGTATCTCGGGAAGCATCGTCTGAATGCATTTCACCGCGCCGACGACTTCATCGAGCCGGCAGGAATGAAAGATGTCTTCGTTCAGATGATGCGTCGGGCCGTGATCGCGGAAGTTCAGTCGGAAGACGTCGCAGCCGCGTTCGAAAAGGTAAGCGCCGAGCGAGAGCACGTAGAGCGAGTCGGCGCTGCCTTCCCAGCCGTGCAGCAGAATTGCGAGATCTTGCGCCGGCCGCCTGCCTGCCGCTTGTTGGCTCGAATAATGTCCTAGCAAGCGCACGCCGTCGCCGCAATCGAGGATGTGGTCGACGGAAGCTGCGAGCAGCGCCCGCGCACGCCGCGCAAGCCAGGGCCGTCGCAGCTTCAGGCTCGGCAGAATCGATTGAACGTGACGATTGGCGAGCCAGCGGGGCGGCGTAAAGGCATCGGGATCGATCGTTCGGGCGACCGATGTCGGCGCACCGGTCGTGCTTGCGAAGTTCGTCATCGAGCGGACTTTATCACGCGCGCGTCAGCCGGATTTCGGTCGATCCCGGCAACGTCGAGGCGAAGTCTGGGCCGACGAGTAAGGCCGGCGTCGTATAGCCAGGATCCGGATTGCCTGCGAAGACTTCCGACAAGATACCGAGCGCCGATTCCACCGTGAACGTGTAGCCGTTGGCCGTCTTCATCCGCGCGGTGAGCACCTCGCCCGCGGCAGTGCGTGCCTCGCCCCATACGAACACGGGATTGTTGTCGCGCTGCGCTTTCGTCGGAGGTTGCAGGCGGCGATCCACCGCGAATTTCAGCATCGCCTTGATCCAACGCTGACGCAACAAAGGTGCGAGCGCATTCATCCTGCGCATTCGGGCAATCGTGCGCGGCGAGCTTGCGATGTACACCTCGATGTTTGGAATGCCGGTCGTGTAGTACGCGGTCGCGACGTCGCCCCAAGGAATCGCAACGGCGGTGCGCTCGCCGGCGCCGAAGTCGATCTTGCGCACCTGCGAGCCGAGCGGAATCCTCACGATGTTGCCGTCGCGCCTGACGCATCCTCCTTTGCCGGCACCTTCGATGGACGTTTTCGCCGTCCCCTTCGACAGTCCCATGCGCGATTCGAAGCCGAGCGCGAGATGCGTCGCATCGCGCATCTCGAGCTTGAGCTTGAGCGCAAGACAGTCCGTCGGCACGACATCGAAGCCGACGCCGGGGCACAGCACGATTCCCGAACGCTCCGCTTTTTCGTGCACGCTGTGCGCGAGCTCGAATATCTCGAGCTCGCCCGTGATGTCGAAATAGTGCACGTGCGTCGCAAGGCACGCCTGCATCATCGAGCGGGCCGTGTGTGCGAACGGTCCCGCGCAATGCAGTACGGCACGCTTGTCTTCCAGTGCGCGCACGAGCGAGGTGTGATCGTCGAGATCGAACGCGACGCTTTCGCAGCCGAGCTCATCGGCGAGCTTCGCAATTTTTTCTTTCGATCGTCCGGCGAGCGTCGGCTTCATCCCGCGTCGCACGGCTTCGCGCGCGATCAATTCGCCCGTGTAGCCGTTTGCTCCGTAGAGCAGCCAGGGTTGCATAAGATCGAGTGCGCTTCAGGTCGTCGGAATCGCGACGAACTCGACGCGATTGTTCTGTGCGGCGATGCGGTTCCACTCGCCGGCGGTCGCGTTGCTGCGCAGCTCGCCTTCAGGATACGGCACGGCCGGACGTCGGCCGACGTGCGCAACCTCGATCGAAAGCGCATCGCCGGTTTGTTGTTTGATCGTCGCGACGAGATTCGCGAACGCGATCGACTGGCGCTGCGCCGGCGTCAGGCTGTCGTCGAAAGGATTGCCGACGTGGTCGCAGCGTCTCACCGGGAGGTCATCGGCTGCGATCGAGTAGCCCTCGATGCCGTTTCCGGTCAAACAAAAGTCGCCCACGTAGGTCGCCACGCGCACACGTCCTTGGAATCCTTGTGCGCGAAGCCTCGCTACGAGATCGCGCAAACGCTCGAGGCGCGATCCGGCAAGCGGGGCTTCGCCGTAAGGCACATGCTCCGTTTCGACGATCGTGCCCGTTGCAGAGGCCGATGTGTTCTCGCTCGTTGCGGTTCGCTGCAAGCTGGCCTGCAACGTCGCGAGCTGCGCTTGCTGCTCTTGGACGAGCGCAGCGAGCCGCGCATTCGTTTCGGTCATTTGAGCGGTGAACTGCAGCGTGCGCGTATACAGCACGCCTAGCACGATCGTCGGCACCAACGCGATCGCTGCTATCGCGGCGGCAAGCGGCCATCGCATCGTTGAACGCTGCGGCGTCGGAGCCGGCGGAACTTCGAGCGGTGGTGGACTCAAATCAGCTTGCAGCTTTCGAGCCAGCGAATCCAGGCTGGCGGACACGAAGCGCCGGATCTCCGTATTCTGTTCTTCGAGCGCCGGACCGATCGCATGACGAATGGCGGTTTCGATCTCGCCGATAGTGAGCTTGGGCTGCGGATCGACGCTGACAGTGGCCGTCTCTTTGACTTGTACCTCCTTCGAGGGTCCGCTCGTCTGCGGAACATCCGCGGTCGCCACGACGACGCGCGGATCGCGCCGTTCCGGCAACAGCCGCAGCTGATAGAGCACGCGCGACAGCTCGGTTTGTTTCACAGTTTTTGGCAGCACACCGACGGCACCGAGCGCTCGCGCCTGACTCAGATAGAGCTCGCCCTCTTGCGAGGTGTACATCATCACCGGGATCGTCGCGGTCTGCGGATTGCTCTTGATCGCCTGAACGGCCTGGAACCCATCCATGCCGGGCATGAGATGGTCCATGAAGACGACGTCGGGTTTCGTTTCCTTGAGGTACTCGAGCGCTTGCTCGGCCGATTCGACCGCATCGACGTTCAGGCCGTAGCCTTCGAGCATGCGGCTCAGGATCACTCGCGCAGAGCGCGAATCATCGACGATGAGAGCACGTTTTCCAGACATGTCGTTATCGTTGAGCGTCAGGCCAGGTCGATAGGTTAGCGGAACGCAGGGGATGGGCGTTAGCGAGCCGCTCGGCGCTTTCGGCAGCTTGCGTAAATCCGCTAGCGGCGCGCCGCCGGGCCGGGAGTATGCTCGGATGCTCCCGCAAGCTGTTCGAGTTCGAGCATGCGAGGTGAGCCCATGGCGTACACGACCGCGGACATCCGGAATCTCGCCTTGGTGGGACACGCTGGGGCGGGCAAGACTTCCCTAGCTGAAGCCTTGCTCGCCCAGTCCGGCGCCATACGTTCGAAGGGCAGTATCGAGCGCGGCACGACGACGTGCGACTTCGATCCCCAAGAACACGCCCTCGGACATTCGATCGACGCCGCGCTCGTGCATTTCCAGAGTCACGGCTGCGAAATCAACCTGATCGACACTCCGGGATACCCTGACTTCGTCGGGCGCTCGCTCAGCGTGCTCGAAGCCGTGGAAACCGCGGCGATCGTCGTGAACGCGACGAGCGGCATCGAGCCGATGACGCAACGCATGATGGAGTTCGCGCGCGACCGTGAGCTGTGCCGGCTCCTCATCGTCAACAAGATCGATAGTCGAGACGCGCGCTGCGAACAGCTCCTCGCGGAGATCAGGGAAATCTTCGGGCGCGAGTGCCTACCGCTCAATTTGCCGCGCGATGCAGGTCGGGGCGTCGTCGACTGTTTCTTCAAGCCTGGGAACGAGAAGCCCGATTTCTCGACGGTCGACCAGGCGCATACCGAGATCATCGACCAAGTCGTCGAGCTCGACGAGCAGTTGATGGCGCTTTACCTCGAGCAAGGCGAGGCGTTGTCGGCCGATCAACTGCACGATCCGTTCGAGCGCGCGCTGCGCGAGGGACATCTCGTCCCCGTGTGCTTCGTGTCTGCAGAAACCGGCGCCGGGATTCCGGAGCTGCTCGAGATCCTTGCCCGCCTGATGCCGAATCCGGCGGAAGGCAATCCGCCGCCGTTCCTGAAAGGCGAGGGTCCAGAGGCCGAGCGCGTCCGGGTCGTTCCCGATCCGAACCGGCACGTGCTTGCGCATGTGTTCAAGGTGAGCATCGATCCGTTCATCGGCAAGATGGGCATCATGCGCGTGCATCAAGGGACGGTTCGTACTGGCGCGCAGCTGTTCGTCGGCGACGGACGCCGCGCCTTCAAGGTTGCGCATCTCTATCGTCTGCAAGGCAAAGAGCATCACGAGGTTCCATACGCCATTCCTGGCGACATCTGCGCGATCGCCAAAGTGGATGACTTGCATTTCGACGCCGTCGTGCACGATTCGCACGACGAAGATCACTATCACTTGAAATCGATCGCATTCCCTCCCGCGATGGCCGGTATGGCGATCGAGCCCGAGCGGCGCGGCGAAGAACAGAAGTTGTCCGATGCGCTTCACAAGCTGGTTGCCGAGGATCCTTGCGTGCGCCTGGAGCATCATGCGGGATTGAACGAGACCGTGCTCTACGGCTTGGGCGAGCTGCACTTGCGCGTGATGCTCGAACGCATGACCGAGCGCTACGGAGTGAAATGCAAGACGCATCCGCCCAGCATTCCTTATCGGGAAACGATCACGCGTCCGGCGGAAGGGCATCATCGTCACAAGAAACAAACGGGCGGCGCAGGCCAGTTCGGC
>DATCLP010000618.1:0-3162 GCA_036563855.1 Steroidobacteraceae bacterium
ACCTAAAGAAACGGCTGAAACCGAGCTTGTTGTCGATGTCGGCACCGCTCGGGACGCGCACGCAAAACGCTTGTTGGGGTGCACCCAGCGTCACTGAACGATAGACCGGCAGGTTGAGCGTATCTCCTCCGCTATTCGTCTCGCCCGATCCGAATGCATCGGTGCTTGAAATCTGTTCGCCATTCCGCAGCTGATTGATCGCGCTGGATTGCGCGGGTACCTCGTCGCGCAATGCTTCCAGGAACGAGAAAATGCTCGTGAGCGCCGACGTCGTGCGTTGACCGTTCCTCATCGCATCGAGGATCGGCCCGAAGCCGAGCTCGATGGAATCACCGCTTTCATTGGCGGGATCGAACAGATCCCACAGGATCTCGCCCACGGAAGCTTCCGAGTACCACCCTTCCGCTGTTCCCGTATCTAGCTCGAGGCTGAAATTGAAATCTCGAGCGACGCGATCGAACGAATCTCGATAGACGGGATCGTTCATCGCCATGGCCGAGAACGCATTGCCCCAGCCCTCGCCGAACGCGACGCGCAAGTCGAGCCGATCGCCTGCACCGTGACTGCCGCCGATCGAGTCGGATCGCGAGAGCTTGTCTTCGAGGTAGTGACCGAACTCGTGCGCGATCACGTGCTGATCGAATTCGTCCGTATCGCCAATGCTGAAATCGCCGAGAATGTAGATACCCTCCGGCAAGGGACCGCACGAATCCGTGAAGTTGCCGGAAAGATAGAAAGTCGTGCTGATGTTGCCCAACTGCGCACAAATCGGCGTCGCCGGCCTGTTCGACGGGCTCCAGTAAAGATTGAGCGGCGGCAAGCTCACGCTCGAGACTGCGTGGATGAGCTCCTTCGCCTGGTACACCGTATCGAGAATGGCGAACGGCGCTGCTGCGCGTACATCCGTATATGTGGTCCCACCCCAACCGGAGCCCGCGGTCAGATCTCTCGTGACGCCGCTGCCCGTATTGAACTCGGTTCCATCGAGAACGTAGAGCGCATTGCCGTTCGTGTTGTTGCGAACACTGAACTCCCAAGTGGGCGCGCTGCCCGATTTCACCATCTGCGCTCTTGCACGAATGAAAATGTTCGTGTTCGGCGGAACGGCAACCGCATAAACGCCTTCTTTGTTCGTCGTCGTTGTCGCGAGAGGTGGAGGTGGTGGGTTGCTACTCTCTGCAGGAATCGCGTCGACAACCACGCCCCTCGCAGGCGAGAGTACGAGATTGTCCGGATCGAGCCCGTTGCCGAGCGTCGTTTCGTACGGAATGCGTTCGAACTGAATTCTTCCGGTCACGATCACGTTGCCGCCTGCCGGCGGCGTCACGGTCACCGTCGTCGACTGCGGAGCGCTCGTTCCGCCGATCCCCGTGCAGGTCAGCGTAAACGTCGTCGTCGCGAGCAGCGGGGTGATCTCTTCGGAACCGGACGTTGCGCGCTGTCCGGTCCATCCGTCCGATGCGCTGCAACTCGTTGCATTCGTCGAAGACCAGCTCAACGTTACGGTACCCGGCGCAGGGACGCTAGTTGCGCTGGTGTCGATCGTAACGGTTGGCGGTGGGACGACCGTGACTGTGGTCGAGCGTGAAACCGAGCCGCCGGGTCCCGTGCACGTGAGCTCGAACGTCGTCGTGCTATTCAGTGGGCCCGTCGATTCGCTCCCTGAAGTGGGTTTCGTCCCGGACCATCCTTGAGACGCGGTGCAAGAGGTTGCATTCGTCGTCGTCCACGTCAGTGTGACGGTGTCGCCCTGCGCCACAGTTGCCGCGCTCGCCGTCAATGTGAGCGTAGGCGCAGGCGTCGGCAATTCGGAAGGTCCGTCGCTGCCTCCTCCTCCGCAAGCTGCCACCAATATCGAACACAGGACGATCGCCTGTGCGCGCGAGCTCCTCAGAAGTCGCCAGATTCGAGTCGCCACGGAGGTCCTTCTGCTCTTCCTGACCTGACCGGCGCGACGCTATCACAAGACCGTTGAGCAACGAAATGTGCGCTGTCGCACACTTCGAAGTTCGCTACGGCAGCTCGATCGGCCCTTCGTCGATCGCAGCGAGCTGCTCGCGAAGCTGCAGGATGTGTTCTTCCCAGTAGCGCGGCTCCTCGAACCATGGAAAGGCCCGCGGAAATGCCGGGTCCTCCCAACGCCTCGCCAGCCATGCCGCATAGTGGATCATGCGTAACGTCCGCAAGCTTTCGATCAACAGCAGCTCGTTCACATCGAACGTGCTGAACTGCGAGTATCCTTCCAAGATCTGTGCGAGCTGCTCGCCCATTTCGGTTCGCGATCCCGACAGCAGCATCCAAAGATCCTGGATGGCCGGACCCATCACGCAATCGTCGAGATCCACGAAATGCGGTCCGGCATCGGTCCACAACACATTGCCGCGGTGACAATCGCCGTGCAGACGAAGCTGCGAAGCACGAGCCTGCGCAAATGCCGCACGCACACGATCGAGCAAGTCGGCTGTGACGGATGCGTACGCATCTTCGAGATGCGGCGGCAGCCAACCCTTATCGAGCAAGTACGCGCGCGACTCTTCGCCGAAATGCTCGATATCGATGCGCCCGCGATGTCGGAACGGAATGCGGCGCCCGATCATGTGAATGCGACCGATGAATCGGCCGATCCACGCGCGTTCTTCCTGCGTGCCGAGCTCCGGCCAACGCCCTCCGCGGCGCTCGAACACCGCAAAGCGAAAATTCGAGATTTCGAATAGCGTCCGTCCATCGCGAACGATCGGCGGTACGACCGGGACTTCCGCCTCGGCAAGCTCGAGCGCGAAAGCATGTTCTTCGAGGATGGCTTCGTTGCTCCAGCGTCCCGGCCGATAGAACTTCGCAACAACCGGCTGCGCGTCCTCCAAACCGACCTGGTATACCCGATTTTCGTAGCTGTTCAGTGCGAGGATGCGCCCATCGCTGGAAAAACCGAGCGACTCGACAGCGTCGATGATCACGTCCGGCGTCAGCCGATCGTACGGGTGCTGCTTGTGAAAAGATGCGCGCTTCATGGCCGGCACGGTAACTAAGATTGGAACGGCTCACAAACGCAAGACCCGAATCGAGAATTGAGAATTGAATTGCACTTGCAGCCCGATGCCTACGCTTAGAATCGAAGGCCGAGAACTGGAGGCTGAACGTGGAAGCGTACGTCCCGTGCAGCTT
>DATCLP010000619.1:0-1552 GCA_036563855.1 Steroidobacteraceae bacterium
GTCCGAACGCCATCATGCCGATCGGCCAGGGCGAGATGAGGGCACCGACTTCGCCGGGCGAATAGCCGAACGTTTCCTGCAAACGGAACGGCATCGAGAGCAACACCAACATCGAAGCGATGAAGGCGAGGATCGCGCCGCCGATGGAGAGACTGAGGTCCCGACGCGCGAGGAGATCGACCGGCAGGATGGGTTCTTTCGCCTCGAGCTCTCGTCTGACGAATATGAATCCGATCACCGCTCCGGCGGCAATGATGGCGATCGAAACGACCGGCGAATCGCCGTGCACTGAGCTTTCCAGACCGCCGATCACGAGTCCGAACGTGAGCGCGCACAACACGGCAGAGAGCACATCGTAGGGCTCATTGCGCCGTACGGGTTCGGGCAACGAGCGGCGACCGATCGACAAAGAGATCAAACCGAGCGGAACGGCGGCGGCGAACACCCATTGCCAGCTCGCGAATCCCAGGACGAGGCCTCCGAGCGTCGGACCCAAGGCGGAGCTGCTCGACACGACGATGTTGTTGAGCGCAAGCCCTCGACCGAGCCGCGCAGCCGGATAGGTCGACCGGATCAACGCGCTCGAGACGCTGAGCGCTGCGGCTGCACCCAACGATTGAGCGGCGCGCGTCACGATCAAGAACGGCAGGCTTTTCGCGAAAAAGCACAGGGCGCTGGCGATACAGAACGTGAGCTGGCCGTACTGATAAAGCCGGCGCAAACCAATGCGCGAGCCGAGCGCCGAGAACGGCAACAACGTCATGACGAAGACGAGCTGGTAAATCGTCACGATCGCCACGGCGGAGGCAGGAGGAACGCCGAGATCGCGCGCAATCGTCGGTAAGGCGACCGCAACGATGGCGCTGTCGATCGCGACGAGTGCGGTGCCGAAAGAAATGGCGAGGATGGCGAGATAACGGCGCGGTTTCGGTAGACCGCTGAATTCTTCAGTCATTGGACGGGCACGAAGTCGCGATGAACGCTCATCCTAACAGCTCGCGCGACCGACCTCAGCGGGCAAGTCCGCCGCCCAGTGCCACGTACAACGCCACAAAGCTCGCGACTTCGGCTCTGCGCACCTGGAGCAGCGCTTGCTCGGCTGCAAACAGATTGCGCTCTGCATCGAGCACTTCGATGTGGCTCACGACGCCCTCGCGGTAACGCGTACGTGCAAGCTCGGCAAGTCGGCGTTGAGCGACCGTGGCTCGCTCTTGCGCAGCGACCTGCTCGGCGAGAAAGCGCCGACCGGCCAACGCATCCGCGACTTCGCGAAAACCGGTTTGGATGGCGCGCTCGTAATTGGCGACCGCGATGTTTTCTCGTGTTTCGGCAACGCTGAGATTCGCGCGGCGCCGTCCGAAGACGAAGATCGGCAAGTCTATGCTCGGCCCGTAGCTCCACGTCCGCCCGTCGTTGCCGAACAGATCATCCAACTCGCGAGAAGCGTAGCCGTAGGTGCCGATGAGCGAAATGGATGGTAGGAATGCGGCACGCGCTGCGCCGATGTTCGCACGTGCGGCGCGCAGCCTCTCTTCGGCGGCCACGATGTCGG
>DATCLP010000620.1:0-3944 GCA_036563855.1 Steroidobacteraceae bacterium
GCGCGGGACCGACCACGAAACGTTCGACCTCTGGTCACTGATGAATCCGGGGGTCGCGAGCATCGTCCAGCACACTTATCTAAGGCTGGTCCAGGAACATCCCGCGCTGTACGAGCGCCTGTATCAGCTCGATGAGCAAACCTGGCGCCAAGTTCTCGAGAGCGAGCAGGGACCGCCCGCCGAAGTGCTCGAAGTTCTGGAGCTGATCGCCTCAATTGCCGCCGAGGCCGATCCGCCGGCGGTCAAGAGTTTGAAGTACTCGTCCGATCGATTTCTGTTGTCGCTGCTTTGCACCGCGTTGCCTTACGACGGTACGAGCCTGGCCGGGAATGGCGTGCGTGCACGGCTTGCGCTCATGAAATGGACCTGGATGCGGCTGGTGAAGCGGCTCGAAAACGTCATTCGCGATGCAGAGCCCGACATCATCGTGTGCACGCAGATGATCCCGGCTGCGATGGTGTCCGCGCTCAAGAAGCGCCATCGGCTTGCGATTCCGACGATCGGCGTGCTGACCGATTTCGGCGTGCACGACTTCTGGATTCAACCTGGCGTCGATCGATATTGCGTCGCGCACGAATCGATGCGCGATGCGTTTGCTGAGGATCGCCGTCAGGGCGATGCCGTTGCGACCGGCGTACCGCTCATGCCGTCGTTCGCGCAACCGCTACCGCAGGACGAGGCGCGTCGGCAGCTCCAACTGCCTTTGGATGCTCGCGTTGTGCTCGTGCTCGGCGGCGGTTTGGGACTCGGGGTCGAGGCTGTTGCGAGCCGTTTGCTGCAGCCGGATGCCGGCATGCATGTCGTCGTGATGCCCGGACGCAATGCGCAGGCGCGCGCTGCGCTTGCCGACCTTGCGCGCACTCATCGGGATCGGCTGCGCGTGTTCCCGTGGACGGAGCGCATGGACTTGTTTCTGCGAGCGGCAGATCTTGTCGTGGGCAAACCGGGCGGCGTTACGGTCGCCGAAGTGCTCGCATGCGGGCGGCCGTTGTTTGCGACGCGTTCGCTCGGCGGCCAGGAAGGATTCAATGTCCGCTTCCTAGAGCGGCACGAAGTGGGCGCGCTCGTCAGGGATCACGAGCTATTCGAGCGCGTGTGCGACACCTTCTCGAGGCCGGAATGGCTCAGTACGATGCAAACGCGCGCCTGGGCGCTCGGGCAGCGAAGCGGCGCCCGCTACGTGGCCGACATGATTCTCGATATGTCCTGGGCGGCGCAGGTGCAGCGGCAAACGAGTGTGGAGCACTGAGGTCGTGATTCGTGATTCGTGAGCGATAGGAATACGAATTGTGATTGTTCAATGAGCAGATGGCTGCTGGTTTTGACTTGAAGTTATTGGTGCTCGAAAGTGATGTAGCACCGGTGAAACTCGACAACGAGTCACCAGTCACGAGTCACTAGTCACGACAAGAAGAATGCGTCCCCTCATCCGCGCCATCATGTCCCGTGTGGATCGCTGGTATCAGCGCAAGCATCGTCTGCGCGTGCTGGGACCTGTATTGCGAATCGGTTTCGTGCGCTATCGCGGCCCGGAGCGGCAATTTGCCGACGGTACGGTGCTGCGCGACAACGAGCTGATTGGGCAGCTGCATTTCGACAATGTCAGCATCGCGTCGATCGGCGAGGGCTCGTTGCATCGCACTGGATTTCGATTCGCAAAGCTGATGCGCGAGTCGCTGCGATTGCTGGCAGAGGCCGTGCAAACCGATCCCGAGCTGAGCTCGATACGTGTCTTCCACGGCGTGACGTGGATTCCGGATCACGGCAGGGTCGTGGGCTTCGAGAGCACGCCCCGGCCGAAGACTTGGAAGACACGATTGCTCGCAGGCTATTTCAAGCTGCTGATGTGGACGTTCGCGCCCGCCTCACGCACGCGCGCGAGCGCCAAGACGGAGCCGCGAGACTATTGGCTGACGCACCGCATGCTCGTCGAAAACGTGCACAAGCTGTCGAAGGTGGATCGTGAGCGCAGTCCAGCCTGAGTTGCCGTCGTTCGCCGGTATTCATCTGACGTTCGATGACGGCCCGGACCCGGAATGGACGCCGCGGTGCCTGGACGTCTTGGCGCAGGCGAATGCGAAGGCGACGTTTTTCATGATTGGCGAGAAGGCGCGTGCGCATCCGGAGATCGCGCGCCGGATCGCGGCGGACGGCCATCAGATCGGCAATCACACGCTGACACACGCGCATCCGTGGAGATTGAGCGCTTCGCGCGCTCGCGCCGAAGTGCGCGACGGCGCGGTGGCGATCGCGGATGTTCTTGGCATCGCTCCCAAATTCTTTCGCCCGCCGCATGGGAGACGCCGCCGCTGCATGCTCGAGCAAGCGGAGATGCAAGGCGAGCGCATTCTCATGTGGGATGTCAGTGCAATCGATTGGGGCCTGCTCGGTACTTCGGATCGTATCGCCGCGCGGCTCGCACGCGTGCGCGATGGTCAGATCGTGCTGATGCACGACGGAAGGAACAGGCACAACCGGCCGGATCAGTTGTTGAGCGTGTTGCCGGAATTCCTCAGCGCGCGTGCGCTGAGGAAGGGTGACGGGTAACGGGCGCGCTAACTTGCCTCTCCTTTGCGAGAGCGGGCAGAGCAGCGCGTGCCGGTGAGGGGAAGTCAAATTTCGATTCTTCATTCTCGTTTCGTTTGCCCCTTCACCTGCACGCTTCGCTCTGCGACCTCTCCCACCCGGGAGAGGTGACTTCGCACGCTCCTGCCTCTCCTCGGGGAGAGGCGGGCAGAGCAGCGCGTGCCGGTGAGGGGAAGCCAAATTTCGATTCTTCATTCTCGTTTCGTTTGCCCCTTCACCGCGACGCATTCGCTCGAATGAGGCGACAGGCTACAGGCGACAGTTGCTCGCTTCGCGAGATCCCCCTCACCGCGACGCATTCGCTCTCGCCGCCTCTCCCCAAGGAGAGGCGAACTTCTTTCAGACTTCAGTCTTCAGCCTCGCGTCAGCGAACGATTCGCTCCTTGCGCCACTGCGCAACTTCTTCAGCGCTCGCGCCGGCGAGCTTGCGGAGGACTTCATCTGTGTGCTCGCCGAGCTTCGGCCCTGGGGTGCGCGTTGCGCCTGGCGTATCGGATAAGAAGGGCACGATCGCTGGAATCTTGAGCGGGCGGCCGTCGATCTCGACGGTTTGAAACAAGCCGCGTGCATTGAAGTGCGGATCGGCGGCCATGTCGGCGACGTTGTAGATCGGTCCGCCGGGCACGGAAGCTTCGTCCAACGTGCGTAGTACCGTGGCCGAGTCGTTCACGCGCGTCCATTCGCTGATCGCGCGATCGATCTCCTGTTCGTGTTGTACGCGTCCGGCGTTGTTGGCCAAGCGAGGGTCATCCGCCATCTCGGGCCGGCCGATTGCGCGCATGAGCCGCTGAAAGAGCGAATCGCCGTTCGCGCCGATCACCACGTACTTCCCGTCGCCGCATAAATATGTGTTGGACGGCACGATGCCGGTGAGCGTCGACCCCGACGGTTCGCGCACGACACCAGCGCCGTCGTACTCGGGTACGACGCCTTCGAGCATGTTGAACACGGCTTCGTAGATCGCGACGTCGACGACTTGTCCGAGCCCGGTTTTTCCGCGCGCAATCAACGAAAGCAGAATGCCGACGACGGCGTGCAGACCCGCAAGCGAATCGCCGAGCGAGAGATTCGGCCGCACCGGCGGCCGGTCCGGAAAGCCGTTCACGTAGCGCAGTCCGCCGATCGCTTCGCACACGGAGGCGAAGCCGGGCTTCGATGCATAAGGACCGGTCTGGCCATAACCCGAAACGCGCACATAGATGAGATCGGGCTTTTGTGCCTTCAGCACGTCGGGTCCGAGTCCCCATTTCTCCATCGTGCCGGGTTTGAAGTTCTCGATGATGACGTCGCATTGCGCAGCGAGCCTTCGCACGAGCGAACGTCCGACGTCGGTCTGTAAGTCGAGCGCCACTGACTTC
>DATCLP010000621.1:0-2222 GCA_036563855.1 Steroidobacteraceae bacterium
AGCAGGAAGTCGTCGCGAACGCGAAGGCCATCGCCGGCTCGATCGAGCCTTTCTATGGCAAAGCCGCATCCGAGAAACTGTTCGAGCTGCTCGCGGGACACTGGGGCGCCATCAGCGACTACCTCGATGCCACACATGCATCGAACAAGGTCAATACCGATGCCGCACAGAAGAAGTTGCTCGCGAACGCCGAAGAGATCGCGAAGTTTCTAAGCGGCGCGAATCCCAACTGGCCGATCGGCACGTTGCGAAGTCTGCTCAATGCCCACGGCGCGCATCACATGCAGCAGATCCAGCAGCTCGAAGCAAAGCAGTACGCAGAGGAAGCGAAGACCTGGACGGCGATGAAGGACCACATGTATGTGATCGCCGATGCGCTTGCAGATGGGATTGCAAAGCAGTTTCCGGAGAAGTTCCGCTAAAGGACTCTGGGCACTGGGCTCTGACCAGAATCGCCTGCGCTTCGGCGCAGGCGGTTCACGCGCTTGAAACCCAACGACAATCTACGGTCTCGCACGACCGTCGATTTTTCCCTTTTCCCTACCCGCCGGAACCTAACCGATGCGACATCAGTTTTCATTCACGAACATTTTTCATCGGTGAACACCACTGCCGTTCTTACACGTAGCAACTCGCTGGAGCAGCGTCGTCGCATACGTAACGTGTGCCGCTTGCGCCGGCTTGAATCCGGACGTCGCGCCGCCTAAAGAAACACCGCCGCTCGTTGCGAAACAACATCCGTTACCTGCAAACGACGGCGACCGTATCCTGCAAGCGGCACTGGCGGAGTACGACGATCCGCAACTGCGTGAGCTCGTCGATGAAGTACGGCGTTATGCTGCCCGGCCGCTGACGACGGGCAATCGCGTCGATGTGCTCATCGACGGCCCGCAAACCTTCGACTCCATCGAACAGGCGCTCACCTCGGCCAAGCACCACATCCACGTTGAGACCTTCATCTTCGGCGCCGACGAAGTCGGTCGGCGCTTCTCGGATCTGCTGGCCCGCAAACGCGACGAGGGCGTCGTCGTCCGCGTGCTGTACGACAGCATCGGCAGCAGGGACACACCCCGCGAATTCTTCGACGAACTGCGTGCACGAGGTCTAGAGGTGCGCGAGTTCCGGCCGACCAATCCGGTCGACACGCCATCGATCTGGAAAATCCACAATCGCGATCATCGCAAGATCGTCGTCGTCGACGGTCGAATCGGCTTTACGGGCGGCATCAACATCGATGCCACGTACTCGAGCGCATCGAGCAGCAAGCCCGGATCCGAGCGAGGGCTCGAAGACGGTTGGCGCGACACGCACGTGCGCATCGAAGGCCCTGCTGTCTGGGAGCTGCAGCGTCTGTTCGTCGAGACTTGGAATAAGACGGGCGAGCGTACGGAATTCTTGCCTCACGAGACCTATTTTCCCGCACCGCCCGAAGCGGGAAAGGACCTTGTTGCGATCGTCGCGAACGATAGCGACAGCGACGACCGCTCGCTCTACGGGACCTTCGTCGCAGCGTTCACGAAGGCTCGCAAGCGCCTTTGGATCACGCACGCGTATTTCGCGCCGAACGACGAATTGCTCGACGCTCTAATCGCAGCCGCAGAACGTGGTGTGGATGTCCGTTTGGTCGTTCCCGGATTCTCGGATTCGCCGTTCGTGCTGGACGCTACGCGCTCAACATACACCACGCTGCTCGAGAAAGGCGTAAAGATCTACCAGCTCGAAGGCGCACTGTTGCACGCCAAGACCGTCGTCGTCGACGGCGTGATTTCCATCGTGGGGTCCGCGAACCTCGACATGCGCAGCTTCGTGCACAACGACGAAGTGAATGCCGTCGTCGTCAGCCGCACGTTTGGGCAACGCATGGAGAAGGTCTTCGAACGCGATCTCGAGGCAGGACAACCGATCGATATGTCCCAATGGCAACGGCGATCGGCGTGGCAAAAGCTCAAGGAGTTCGTCGCGAAATTGTTTGGCTACTGGCTCTAACGTCCGAGCTGCGCGCGGACGAACTGAGAATTGAGAATGGAGAATTGAGAACTTTTAGCGCTGCCGCGGGCTCGTGTCTTGAGCATTCACTCTTCAGTCGAGGTAAGAATCTTCGCACCTACCGAAAGAAAGAAGCGCACTGCTCACGGTCCGGCAAGAGCAGACGGGAGCGTAGCGCTTCATTCTCAATTCTCAATTGAGCGTGCTTGCGAGTCCGCTCGCAAGCAGGAGCTCGG
>DATCLP010000622.1:0-6753 GCA_036563855.1 Steroidobacteraceae bacterium
GAGAAGTACCGAGGGCTCGATCGCTTCGAAGCACGCAAGCGCATCGTCGCGGACCTCGAGGCGCTCGGCCTCGTCGAGAAAATCGAACCGCACACGCTCGCCGTCCCGCGCGGCGATCGCAGCAATGCCGTGCTCGAGCCGTGGCTGACCGATCAATGGTACGTGCGCATCGCGCCGCTCGCGGAGCCGGCGATCCGTGCCGTCGAAAACGGCTCGATCCGTTTCGTGCCGGAAAACTATTCGAAGATCTACTTCCAGTGGATGTACAACATCCAGGACTGGTGCATCAGCCGCCAACTCTGGTGGGGTCATCAGATTCCCGCGTGGTACGACGAAGAAGGCAACATCTACGTCGCGCGCAGCGAAGCCGAAGCGCACGCCCAAGCGCGCGCAAAACGCGGCCGCGACGTTTCGCTCGTACGCGACGAAGACGTGCTCGACACCTGGTTTTCGTCTGCCCTCTGGCCGTTCTCGACGCTCGGCTGGCCCGAGCAAACCGAAGCCTTGAAGACGTTCTACCCGACGAGCGTGCTCGTCACGGGTTTCGACATCATTTTCTTCTGGGTCGCGCGCATGATCATGATGGGCCTGAAGTTTGCGGGCGACGTGCCGTTCCGCGAGGTCTACATCACCGGGCTCATCCGCGACGAGCACGGCGACAAGATGTCGAAATCGAAGGGCAACATCATCGATCCCATCGATCTCATCGACGGCATCGACGTCGAGTCGCTCGTTGCGAAGCGCACGACGGGACTGATGCAGCCGCACCTCAAGGACAAGATCGAGCGCAATACCCGCAAGCAATTCCCGAACGGCATTCCTGCGTACGGCACCGACGCCTTGCGTTTCACGTTCGCCGCGCTCGCGACGCAGGGTCGCGACATCCGATTCGATCTCGGCCGTGTCGAGGGATACAAGAACTTCTGTAACAAGATTTGGAACGCTGCGCGCTACGTCCACATGGCGCTCGAAGGCGTGGATGCCGCTTCACTCGCCTCCGGCCCCGTCGAGTTCTCCATCGCAGATCGGTGGATCCGTTCGCGGCTCGGCGCGACCATCGAAACGGTTCGCGCACGACTTGCCGAGTACCGCTTCGATCTCGCTGCCCAGGCGCTCTATGAATTCGCTTGGTACGAGTACTGCGACTGGTACCTCGAGCTGTCCAAACCGACGTTGCAGTCGCCCGAATCGAGCGATACTCAGAAACGCGCAGCGCGTCGCACGCTCGTCGAAGTACTCGAAGCGTACTTGCGCTTGCTGCATCCGTTGATGCCCTTCATCACGGAAGAGATCTGGCAGTCGATCGCGCCGATCGCGGACAAGCAGGGTCCGACGATCATGCTGCAGCCGTATCCGAAGCGCGAAGAATTCCCGCACGACGACGCGGCCGAAAGCGCGATTCGCCCGGTCAAAGCGGCGATTCTCGGCGCGCGTCAAATCCGCGGTCAGCTCGATGTTCCGCGCTCGCGTCAGATGCCGAGCTTCATCAAGGCGTCGAACCCGGAGTCGCGTCGACTCATCGACGCGAACCGCGCCTATGTGCTCGCGCTCGCAAACCTCTCCGATTTGCAGTTCGTCGAAAACGAAGCCGAGCTTCCGCCGAGCGCGATGCAGATCGTCGACGGCGAAACGACGTTCGTGCCGCTCGCGAGCCTCATCGACGATCCTGAGGCCGAATTGGCCCGACTCGCGAAGCGCAAGACGAAGGTGCGGCAAGACCTGAGCAAGTCCGAGGCGAAGCTCGCGAACCAGAATTTCGTCGCGAACGCGCCCGCCGAAATCGTCGAGCAGGAGCGGCGGCGCATTGCCGAGTTCACGCACGAGATCGCTCAGATCGAGGAACAGGAACGGCGGGTCGCGATGCTGAAGTCGAGGGGTTGACCGGACGATTTTGAGGGAAAACCTCACACGGTGGGCATGCCGGACTTGCCATTTTGGCGCCGACCGTGAGATCTAGTGGGCAGTCGTCATGCCGGCGGCGAGGCATGCTTGGATGCGGCCGGGCCTGCCTGATGGCCCAGTGTCGTACTCCACAGACAGCGAGCCCATGGAATCATCCGTCCCGACACTCATTACTCAAGCCGATCCGGTTGCGCTCGTAGACGCAACCGTCGCGCAATTGAATCGGATCATTCTCGGCAAGGAGCGCGAGCTGCGCTTGTGTATCACTTGCTTGCTCGCGCGCGGCCATCTGCTGATCGAGGACATTCCAGGCGTCGGCAAGACCACGCTCGCGCATGCGCTCGCTCAAAGCCTTGGACTGTCCTACCAACGCGTGCAGTTCACGAGCGACCTGCTGCCCGCCGACATCATCGGCGTCTCGGTGTTCGAGCGAGAGACGGGCGGGTTTCGATTCCACAAGGGTCCGATCTTCTCGCAGCTCGTGCTCGCCGATGAGGTGAATCGCGCAACGCCGAAGGCCCAAAGCGCGCTGCTGGAAGCGATGGAAGAACACCAAGTCACGGTCGACGGCAATACCTATCCCCTCGCCGCTCCGTTCTTCGTCATCGCCACTCAGAATCCCGTCTATCAAATCGGCACGTATCCGCTGCCCGAATCGCAACTCGACCGCTTCTTGATGCGCATCGATTTGGGTTATCCGGATCCGAAGCTCGAACGGCAGCTCCTGCTCGGACAAGACCGGCGGGATCTGCTCGCAGCGCTCACACCGACCATGTCTCCGCAGCAGCTCCTACTGCTGCAAACGCTCGTGCCTCGCGTGCATGCTTCGGATGCCTTGCTCGACTATGTGCAGGCGATCGTCCGCCACACGCGCGAGTCACCGAAATACGAAACGGGCCTGTCGCCACGTGCGGCAATCGCCCTGATGCGCGCCGCTCAGGCCTGGGCCCTGGTCCATGGACATCCCGGCGTACTGCCGGAAGACGTGCAGGCCGTTCTGCCTGGCGTCGTCGGCCATCGACTCAGATTGCGCGATACTGCCAGTCCGATGACGGCACGCGAAATCGGCGAAGAAGTCATGAAAGCGGTGGAAGTACCGTAAGCGGCCGTCGAGCCGTCGGTTGAACGAGCCCTCGCACGTACTGACACGATGGCATCTCTTGCTTCACGTCTGCGACGCAAAGCGCGCGCCTGGGCTCGCAAGCGGCAGGGTCTGGATCCCGATCCGCTGATCCTCTCGGGCAAGCGCATTTACATCCTTCCGACGCGGCTAGGCGTCGCCTATGCCGCCATGATCGTTGCGATGTTCATCGGCGCGATGAACTACGGCAACAACCTTGCGCTTGCGGTCGCATTGCTGTTGGGTTCTTTGGGTCTCACGGCAATGCATCATTGCCATCGCAACCTCGCCGGCGTGCGCATCTCTTCGGCCGCGACAGAACCGGTGTTCGCAGGTCAGCTCGCACGCTTTCATATCGCCATCGACAATCCTTCGCGGGTGGCGCGACATGCGATCACGATCGGTAACGAGCACGGCACGGCGGAGCCGGAGCGGATCGAGAGCGGCGGCCGAGTCATTCTCGACGTGCATCTTCCCGCAAACCGACGCGGCTATTTGCCCCTCGAGCATTTCGAGATCTCGACACGTCATCCGTTCGGCCTGTTTCGTGCCTGGGCGCACGTGCACATGCCGATCCAATCGATCGTATATCCGCGACCGAGCGAGCGTGCATTACCTCCGCCGCCCGTCACGACCGACACGGGAGGCGCTCAGGATCAGATGCGCGGAGACGAAGACTTCGCCGGCTTTCGAGCATTTCACCCGGGCGATTCGCCGCGGCGAATCGCCTGGAAAGCCTATGCGCGCGAGCAAGGCTTGATGGTCAAGATCTATGCCGGAACAGCCGTCACCTCGCACATGTTCGATTGGGACGCGACGCAGGGCGGCATCGAAGCACGGCTCTCGCAGCTTTGTCGCTGGATCGAAGATGCCTATGCTGAAGGTCGCGCGTTCGGTCTACGGCTGCCCGGCACGCACTTCGCCCCCAATGTCGGACCTGCGCATCGCCAGCGCTGCTTGACCGCGCTGGCGCTTTTCGAGGGCGGCGCGCAATGAACGCCCTTACTTGGCTGCGATCCGGTCGTGCATCGCAAGCACGTGCGGCGCCTTCGCGCCCGTGGCCCCTGTTTGCGCAGCAGCTCGCCTGGGTTGCAGGCTGTTTCGCGCTCACGGTCGTACCCCACTTGGGCGACGTACGTATTTGGCTCGTGGTGCTCGCATTCGCGACCATCTTATGGCGCTTGACGATCGAGCTGCGCGAGTGGCGCCTGCCGAGTAAATGGCTCCGCATCGCGATCGCCCTCGCGGCCATGTTCGGCGTGCTAGCGACCTACCGCACGCTCAATGGACTCGAAGCGGGCACGGCGTTCCTGATCGTCATGGGCGCCATGAAAATGCTCGAATCCCAAAGTCGGCGCGATCTGACGATCGTTTTGTTCGTCTCGTATTTCTTACTGTTTGCCGGATTCCTCTACGACCAGCAGCTCCTGCTGCTGCCGTACATGCTCGTTGCAATTTGGCTCCTGACCGCAACGCTCATGCGCATCCATCAAAGCGCTCCGGCAAGCCCGATGGAAGCGCTCGGCACGACCGGCAAGATGTTCCTGCAAGCGATACCGTTTGCGCTGCTGCTATTCGTGCTCTTTCCCCGCCTTCCTGGCCAGTTCTGGGCCGTACCTGCTCGGCAAACCGCAGCGACGGGATTGAGCGAGGAAATCTCGCCGGGCGACGTCTCCGAGCTGTCCGTTTCCGGCGCAATTGCCTTCCGCGTGAAATTCGAAGGCGACGTTCCCCCGCGCAACGAGCTCTATTGGCGTGGATTGGTGCTGCACGATTTCGATGGCCGCACGTGGCGCAAGCCGCGCAGTGTGTACGTCGAACGTCAGATCGTTCCGATTGGGCCGTTGTACAGGTATCGGCTCATGCTCGAGCCGCACAACCGCTCGTGGGTCTTCGCGCTCGACGCTCCGATGCAATGGCCGCGCGCAACGCGCCGCACGTTCGATTACGAATTGGTGTCGAATCGGCGGATCTCGACGCTGACGACCTATGACCTGAGCTCGGTCACGGCGTATCGAGTGGAAGGACCCCTGCCGAATCTATTGCGCCAAACCGACTTGCGTCTCCCGCCCGACCGCAATCCGCGTGCGCGCGAGCTGGCGCAACGGATGCGTGCAGCGGCAAGCAGCGATGAAGCATTCATCGAAGCCGTGTTGACCATGTTCCGCACGGAAGAGTTCTTCTACACGCTGGAACCGCCGCGCCTCGCGCTGGACTCGGTCGACGATTTCCTGTTCAACACGCGCCGCGGTTTCTGCGAGCACTTCGCCTCTGCGTTCACGTTCCTCGCACGTGCAGCCGGAATACCCGCGCGAGTCATCGCCGGCTACCAAGGGGGCGAGCTGAATCCGCTCAGCGGCTACATGGTCGTTCGCCAATCCGACGCGCATGCGTGGTCGGAGGTTTGGCTCGAGCAGCACGGCTGGGTGCGCGTCGATCCTACGGCTGTCGTCGCACCTGAGCGCATCGAACAAGGAATCGAGGCCGCCATCTCCGAGGCGGAATCCGTCCCCGGCCGCATCTTCGCGCGCAGCACGCTGCTGTCGCAGCTACGTCATGCATGGGATGCTTTGAACACGTACTGGAACGACAACATCGTGAAGTTCGGCCAGGATCAGCAACTCGCTCTGCTCGACTGGCTCGGCTTCGAGAATGCCGACTGGCGGCATCTTGGAGTCGGACTCGTTCTCGCGTTCGCTGCGTTCTTCGCGACGCATACTTTGTATCTCGCGCTTCGCTACCGCAGCGCGCCTCGCGATCCGCTCGTGCAAATCTACGAGCGCTTGTGCCGCCGCCTCGCACGAAGCCAGATGCCGCGCGCTCCGCACGAGGGGCCTCGCGACTACCTGTCGCGCGTCATCGTCCAGCGCCCCGATCTAGCACCTCAGCTTCAAGAGATTCTGCAGTTGTACTTGAACTTGCGATATGGACCGGCTCCGCTCGCATCCGAGCTCAGCCGGCTCAAGTTCCTCGTGAATCAGCTCGAGGTCTGAGCCGCCAGGGATCGCTCAGCCGTACGTGCGGCCAATGCCAGCATCGCGCCGCCGGCCACGAACAGCACGACGATCGAAAGAATCGACTTACGGGGATCGCCGGTGATGAATGAGGTCAGTCCCATCAACAGCGGTCCGAGTACGGCCGCAAACTTGCCCATCATGTTGTAGAAGCCGTAGAACGTGCCGGCACGATCTGCGGGAATCAGTCGTCCGTAGTAGGAACGGCTCAGCGCCTGAATGCCGCCCTGCACGCAGCCGGTGACGGCCGCCATCGCGAAGAATTCCGCGCGGGTGTCGAGGATCGTTGCGTATAGCGTCACGAGCACGTACGCACCGATGCAAATGAACAGGCCCACGATCGGACTGATGCGCTGACCGATTGCACCGAACACCAGCGCTGCCGGAAAGCCGATGAACTGCACCATCAAGATCGCCTGCACGAGGCTGGACGTATCGAGGCCGATGTCCTGGCCGAATGCCACGGCCATCTTCTGAATCGTGTTCACGCCGTCGATGTACAACCAATACGCAAGCAGGAACACGACGACGGCACGATAGTCGCGAATTTCGCGGAACATTTGTGCAAGCGCGACGAAACTGTCGCGCAACGTCGATCCGGTGTGTGGCTCGAGGCTCTTGTGCTCGCGCACGAAGACGAAGACCGGAATCGCAAAGACCGCCCACCACACGGCGACGGTGAGAAATGAGGCGCGAACTGCCTCGGCAGTATCCGCA
>DATCLP010000623.1:0-5559 GCA_036563855.1 Steroidobacteraceae bacterium
GCTTCACGACGACCGGCGCGATCATCTTTCCTTCGCTCGAAGGTCTGCCGGCTTCGGTTCATTACTATCGCAGTCAAATCGAATGGCTCGGAGGCATCGGCATCGTCGTGCTCGCGGTCGCCTTGCTGCCGATGCTCGGCGTCGGCGGCATGCAATTGCTGCGCGCGGAAACGCCCGGTCCGGTGAAAGACGCCAAACTTACGCCGCGTATCACCGAAACCGCAAAGGCGCTGTGGATCATCTATGTCGCGATCACGGCCGCATGCGCGATCGCCTATTGGTTGGCGGGGATGTCGCCGTTCGAGGCGATCACGCACAGCTTCACGACCGTCTCGACGGGCGGCAACTCGACGCACGACGCGAGCATCGGACATTACAACAGCGTCGCAATCGAGCTCATCGCCGTCATCTTCATGTTCATCGGCGGCGTGAACTTCTCGCTTCACTTTCTCGCGTGGCGTCACCGACGCATTACGAACTACCTGCGCGATCCCGAGTTCAGAACGTACGCGCTGTTGCTCGCCGCGGGCATCGTTCTCTACACGCTCGTCCTGTGGATTTCGCGCGATCGCAGCGACCCGCTGCATGCGTTGAGAGTCGCGCTGTTCCACGCGACGTCGATGCAGACGACTTCGGGCTTCGTCACCGAAAACTTTTCACTGTGGCCGGGGGCGCTGCCGGTGATTCTTCTGCTCTCTGCGTTCATCGGCGGTTGTGCAGGCTCGACTTCCGGCGGCATGAAAGTCGTGCGTTGGCTCTTGTTGTGGAAGCAGGGCCAGCGCGAAGTGACGCAACTCGTTCATCCCAGCGCAGAAGTGCCGGTCAAGCTCGGCACGAAGCCGCTCGAGATGCGCGTCATCGACGCCGTATGGGGATTTTTCGCGGTTTACGTCGTGGCATTCGCCGTGCTCATGATCCTGCTGTTGGCGACGGGCGAAGATCAGGTCACGGCGTTTTCGGCCATAGCGGCATGCATGACGAACTCGGGCACTGGGCTCGGCGAAGTCTCGCAGAGCTTCACGACTTTGACCGACACCGGGAAATGGATCTGTATCCTCGCGATGTTGCTCGGCCGGCTGGAAGTCTTTCCGCTCTTGGTGTTGATCTCGCCGACCTTCTGGCGGCGCTGAGTCCGCCGCAGCGCGCCACAGGTTTGCCAGAATCGTCTGCTGCAATCGTTTCGCGCGTGAACTCGCCGTGAGCGAACCGATCTCATGTTGCAGAATGCCGCTCAAGGATGCGGAACATTCCCGACATCTGCAGGCTTAAATTGCGCCCCTAGTCCTCGGCGCCTGGATACGTGACCAAGAAACTGAAGAAACAACTGCTTGCCGGCGGCGCCCTCGTGCTGGGCGTCGGCATCCTCGCCCTGCTCGCCTGGCTGCTCTACCTCGACCGGATCGTCACCGCGCAATTCGAAGGCCGCCGCTGGACGCTGCCTGCGCAGGTCTATGCCGAGCCGCTCGAGCTTTATGTCGGACAAGCGCTGGGCGCCGATACGCTCGAACAGGAGTTGCGGCGGCTCGGCTACACGCGCGTGGAGGCGGCACCCAAGTCGCCGGGGACCTATCGCCGGCGCGGCGAGCGCATCGACCTCGTCACCCGCCGGTTTGCGTTCTGGGATGGGACGCAAGAACCGCAGGCGTTGTCGGTAGCGATGTCGAGGAACGCAATCGTGCGCCTGCAAGATCCGCAAGGCGCCGACGTGCCGATCTTTCGGCTCGACCCTCTACTGATCGGCAGCATTTTCCCGATCCACGGCGAAGACCGAATCGTCGTGACGCCCGAAGAAGTGCCGGACCTGCTGCCCGCCGCGTTGAAGGTCGTCGAGGACCGTAAGTTCGACACGCATCACGGCGTGAACTTCGCCGCGATCCTGCGCGCCGCGTGGGTGAACTTGCGCGCCGGACAAATCGAGCAGGGCGGCTCGACGCTCACGCAGCAGCTCGTGCGCAGTTACTTCCTCGACAACCGCCGTACGTTCGGCCGCAAGATCGAAGAGGCCATCATGGCCATGCTGCTCGAGCTGCATTTCGAGAAGCAGGATCTCATGAATGCATATATCAACGAGATCTTTCTCGGACAGGACGGTCAGCGCGCAATTCACGGCTTCGGTCTTGCGAGTCAGTTCTATTTCGGCAAGCCGCTCGCCGAATTGCAGCTCCACGAGATCGCCACGCTCGTCGCGATCGTTCGAGGTCCTTCCTATTACGACCCTCGCCGCCGGCCCGAGCGCGTGCAGGCGCGTCGCGATCTCATTCTGAAGCTCATGAACGAGCACGGACTCATCGATGCGGGACAGATGCGCGTGGCGCTTGCGCGGCCGCTCGGCGTCGTCGACATCGACAAGCAGGGGGGCGGCTACTATCCGGCCTTCCTCGATCTCGTTCGGCGCACGTTGCGTCGCGACTATCGCGAAGAAGATTTGACCGAAGCGGGACTGAAGATTTTCTCGACGCTCAATCCGCTCGTGCAAAGCCGCGCAGAAACAGTGCTCAAACAAGAGCTCGAGCGTCTCGACAAGAGCCGCAAGCGCAAAGACGCGCACCTCGAAGGCGTCGTCGTGGTCACGACGCCGCAGAACGGCGAGGTGATCGCGATGGTCGGCGGACGCGAAACGAACTTCGCCGGATTCAATCGGGCGCTCGATGCGAAGCGCTCGATCGGTTCGCTCGTGAAACCCGTCATCTATCTCGCTGCGATCGAATCGGGTCGCTTCCATCCCGCATCGATCGTGGACGACGCGCCGGTCGAGGTGAAGCTCGACAACGGACAGATCTGGCGGCCTCAAAACATTTCCAAAGAGCTCTACGGTCCCGTGCCGCTCGTGCGTGCGCTCGCACAATCGCTGAATCTCGCAACCGTGAATCTAGGCCTCCAGGTCGGTCTGCCCGATGTGACGCGCGAGTTCAAGGCGCTCGGGCTCGATCGCGAGCCGCCGCAGTTGCCGTCGGTGCTGCTCGGTGCGCTCGACGTATCGCCGCTCGAGGTCGCACAGATCTACAACGCGTTCGCAAACGGCGGCTTCAACACGCAACTGCGTGCGGTTCGCGCCGTCGTCGATGCCGAAGGCAAACCACTCAAGTCGTTTGCGCTCGAGGTCACGCCGGTCGCAGATCCGGACGCCGTCTATCAGGTCAATCGCATGATGGTCGAAGTGATGGAGCGAGGAACGGGTGCAGGCGCACGCGCGTACTTGCCGCCCGGATTGGTTGTCGCGGGGAAGAGCGGCACCTCCTCCGACTACCGCGATAGCTGGTTTGCCGGTTTTTCGGGCAGTCATCTCGCCGTCGTTTGGATCGGCTATGACGACAACGCGCCGACGGGACTCACCGGCTCGTCAGGTTCGCTGGCCGTGTGGGCGCGATTGATGGCCTCGATCGGTACGACGCCGTGGAACGCGCCGTTGCCGGAGGGTCTCAAGGAAACTTGGATCGAGTATCCGACCGGTTTCGGTGCGAAGCCAGGCTGTGCCGATGAGCTTGCATTGGTGGCGGTGCCGGTGACTGTCGAACTGCCGACGAAACCGGGCTGCGAGTCCGGGGTCATCGACTCCTTCAAGGAGTGGTGGCAACGGTTCACCGGCAGCGAACAATGAGCTGAAGGCACGAGAGACCGATCTCGTGCGTTATCCTCGCGAGCCTTCGACACGGCTCTCAAAGCTCTCTCGACACGTGAACAAGACTGGTCTTCCAATCCTGATCATCGCTGCGACGCTGGCCGCGTGTACGGTGCCGCAACCGTATGAACCACCGGCACCCGCGCCGGCACCGGCACCGACGCCCGGGGGCACGCCAGTCGAAACGCAACCGGCGCCTCCGCCGCCTCCGATCGACGAACCGACGCCGCTCCCGCCGCCGGTCGTGCGCGAGCCGACCTTGGGCGCCGCGTCGCGTGCTCTCGTAAGCCAGGCTCAAGCGCAGGCGGCCGCACAGAACTTCGCCATGGCCGCCGCCTCGATCGAGCGCGCACTACGCATCGAGCCCGACAACCCGCTGCTGTGGATCGAGCTCGGGAAAGTGCGTCAGGCCGAGGGCAACTATCAGCAGGCTGAGAACATGGGCCGGAAGGCCGCGTCGATGGCGGTCAATGCGCCAAAAACCCAGGCGGCCGCCTGGGAGCTCGTCGCTGAATCGCTCCGCGCCCAAGGCAAGAACGTCGAAGCCCAGGAAGCCCAAATCCGCGCCGACCAGATGGGGCGGTAACGGCCGAGAAGAGGGAGCAGGCGCCACTTTTTGATTGTTTCGTCCCCTTGAACGTGGTTTTTTGCCCACTTTAGTCGCGATTGGAAGCCGATTTACGCCAGGACGCCGCATTCTGTCGCCTGTAGCCTATCGCCTGCCGCCTTGCGGGCCACGTCCGATGGCGAGATGGAGATAGTGGAAAATTGATGACATTAAATCACCCGAACAGATATTGGTGTGGGATCTGCAGCCATGATCGGGCTCCTCCAGCGCGTTTCTGAAAGCTCCGTGACCGTGGAAGGGCAGGTGGTGGCCCGTATCGGGCGGGGATTACTCGTCTTGGTGGGTGTCCAAAGAGGGGATACCGAGCGGGAGGCGGACCGGCTCCTGGAGCGGATCCTGACGTACCGGATCTTTCCCGACGACGAAGGGCGCATGAACCGGAACCTGATCGATATCGGCGGCGGGCTGCTGCTCGTCCCCCAATTCACCTTGGCGGCGGATACGCGCAAGGGCACGCGCCCCGGATTCAGCCCTGCCGCGGACCCCGCAGACGGCCGCCGTCTATTCGACTACATAAGCTCGAGAGCACTTCAGCGGCATTCCACGGTCGAAACGGGCGTATTCGGTGCGAATATGCAGGTAGCGTTGGTGAATGACGGGCCGGTGACCTTCTGGCTCGAAGTCGCACCGACCGACTAGCGCCCAACAGCGCGACTATTCGATGTTCTCAACCTTCACGCGATGAGCGTGGAGTATCATCCGCCGGCTCAACAAGCGGGAGAGTGCCATGGGTATCGGTTTTCGTGAGTTGCTGATCATTCTGTTGATCGCGCTCGTCGTCTTCGGCGCCAAGCGCCTCAAGACGATCGGTTCGGACTTGGGCAGCGCCGTCAAAAGCTTCAAGAAGGCCGTGGCCGAAGGCGAAGAAGAAGAGAACAAGCAGCTCTCCGGTCCGAAGGCAGACGCGGACTTCGACTCGACGCCTGCATCGAAGTCCGAAAGCAAGCAGACGAACGCCTGACGACGCCGGCAGATGTTCGACGTCGGTTTCAGCGAGATCGTCCTGATTCTCGGACTCGCACTGCTCGTGCTGGGTCCGGAGAAGCTGCCGGGACTTGCGGCAAAGATCGGCCGCTGGACCGGCCGCGCGCGGTCGATGGCCCGACAACTACGCGCCCAACTCGAGCAGGAAGTCACGCTCGAGGAGCTGGCGAAATACAATCCAGCGCCGCAGAAGTCGGCTTCGCAATCCGCAACGGATCGCGCGGCCGATGAGCCAACAGACTCCGCGCAACCCGACTTCGACCCGGAGCAGAATTTCGCCGAGCTGGCGACTTCCCCGGAAGCGATGCACGCGCGCGAGCGCGAGTCC
>DATCLP010000624.1:0-3147 GCA_036563855.1 Steroidobacteraceae bacterium
ACGCCCGAGCAAGCGCAGGAAGTACACGCGCACATTCGAGCCATCGTGGGCGCACGCGATGCTAAGATCGCGGACCGTCTGCGAATCCTGTACGGCGGCAGCGTCAAAGCCAGCAATGCGCGCGAGATCTTCGCGATGCCGGACGTGGATGGAGGCTTGATCGGCGGAGCGTCGCTCAAGGCGGATGAGTTCTTGAAAATCTGCGCCGCGGTCCAGGTGCACTGAGCGGGATAGCGATGAACTGGCTGCATACGATCATGACCGTTGCCCACGTCTTGTTGGCGGCCGCCATCGTTGGATTGGTGTTGCTACAGCGGGGCAAGGGCGCGGAAGCGGGCGCAGGTTTCGGAGCCGGAGCGTCCGGTACGGTGTTCGGTGCGCGCGGCTCGGCATCGTTCTTGTCGCGAACGACTGCGACGCTTGCGGCGCTTTTCATTGTCACAAGCCTCGCGCTTGCGTACATGGGAAGCCGCCAGAGCGAAGGCCCGACGAGCGTGATCGACCGGGTGCAGCTCCCGGCGGAGAGCTCGGCTACGGAAGATGCGCCGCCGGCATTACCGACGGAGCAGAACGCGCCTGCGCAGAACGCAAACGAAGGGACGCAGGACGAGCAGCCGGCACGTTGAACGGCGCCGGCTGTCGACGGCATCAATATGAAGTCGATCGCCATCGGCGATCGCCACCGTTCTCGGTGCGGATGTGGTGGAACTGGTAGACACGCTACTTTGAGGTGGTAGTGGGGCAACCCGTGGAGGTTCGAGTCCTCTCATCCGCACCAATTCCTTCTGTTCGCGCCGCTGGTTCGCCTTGCATTCTGCGAGGCATCCAGCCTCTTTGAACCGGCGCCGAGCTCGGCACGGTCTTCTGCATCGATACATCTCTCTGCCTCTCGTCTCGTGCGCTCGCGCGTGTAACCGAAGCGCCAATTCCTGGTGCGTTCGAGCGGCAACATCAGCAGCGACGCGAGATGCGCGCACTCCGAGCGTATTTGCGGTTTTCTCTGAGGGTCCGTACGTAGGTGCTTTGGTGCGCACCAATGCGCGCATCGATCACAAGATTTGGGTTACTGCGTCGCAACGTCCCTGTTACAATCCGCGCCCGATGCCGGGCCCGGCATCGAGAGTCAGCAGCGATGTTGGAAAACTACGTACCCATCCTCATCTTCTTGGGGGTCGCCGCCGCGCTTGGCACAGCCCTCATTGGGCTTGGTTTCCTCTTCGGACCTAGGCGTCCCGATTCCGAGAAGCTGTCCGCCTACGAGTGCGGATTCGAGGCATTCTCGGATTCGCGCATGAAGTTCGACGTGCGCTATTACCTCGTCGCGATTCTCTTCATCGTGTTCGATCTCGAAATCGCCTTTCTCTTTCCGTGGGCGGTGGCGCTCGACACGATCGGCGGCCTCGGCTTGGCAGCCATGGGCATTTTCCTGTTGGTGCTGATCGTCGGGTTCATTTACGAGTGGAAGAAAGGCGCGCTCGAATGGGATTGACGGCTCCAACTGCTGAAACCCCTGACGTACCGGTTGCTCAACGCGGCTTTGCGACGACGACCGTCGACAAGCTGGTCAATTGGGCACGCACGGGCTCGATGTGGCCGATGACGTTCGGTCTTGCGTGCTGTGCCGTCGAGATGATGCACGCAGGCGCTTCGCGCTACGACCTGGATCGCTTCGGCGTCGTGTTTCGCCCGAGCCCGCGGCAGTCCGACGTGATGATCGTCGCGGGGACGCTCGTGAACAAAATGGCACCGGCACTGCGCAAGGTCTACGACCAGATGCCCGAGCCGCGGTGGGTCATTTCGATGGGCTCGTGCGCGAACGGCGGCGGGTATTACCACTACTCGTATTCGGTCGTGCGCGGCTGCGATCGCATCGTACCGGTCGACGTGTACGTTCCCGGCTGTCCGCCTTCCGCCGAAGCGCTGCTGTACGGAATTCTGCAACTGCAGAACAAGATCCGTCGCACCAGCACGATTGCTCGTTAATAGGTGCGCTCATGAGTTCCCGCAGCGAGAAGCTCACCGCGACGTTGACTGCGCGCTTCGGAGACAGGCTCAAGCCGCTGCCCGTGGTGCCAGGGGATGTTGCGTTCGAGGTGGCTGCAAGCGATCTGCTGTCGGTGTGCGAGCAGCTGCGCTCTGATCCGGAGCTTTCGTTCGAACAGCTCATCGACTTGGCGGGCATCGATTATCTGGATTACGGACGCGCAGAGTGGCGCACCGAGGACTCGACTCGTACCGGATTCAGCCGCGCCGTCGATCGCGTACGCGAAAACGTGTCCGAACGACGTCCGTCTCGATTTGCGGTGGTCTATCAACTGTTGTCGATCACCCACAATTGGCGACTGCGCCTGCGGTGCTTCGCCTCGGATTCGGAACCTCCCGTCATCGATTCCGTCGTCGGCATCTGGGCATCGGCGAATTGGTACGAGCGCGAGGCCTTCGATCTGTTCGGGATTCTCTTCAAGGGTCATCCCGATCTGCGCCGCATCCTCACCGACTACGGCTTCATCGGCCACCCGTTCCGCAAGGACTTCCCGCTGATCGGCAACGTCGAAGTGAAGTACGACCCGGCCAAGGGGCGCGTCGTCTATCAGCCTGTGACGATCGAGCCGCGCACGCTCGTGCCGCGAGTCATTCGCGACGACAACCGCTACGAACGCGAGCTGAAGGACGTTCCGGTCGGTGCCGACGCTTCCAACGGAGCCGCACGTGGCTGAGATTCGCAATTTCACATTGAACTTCGGTCCGCAGCATCCTGCCGCGCACGGCGTGCTGCGGCTCGTGCTCGAAATGGATGGCGAGGTCATCCAAAAGGCCGATCCGCACATCGGGTTGCTGCATCGAGCGACCGAGAAGCTCGCCGAGTCCAAGCCGTTCAACCAGTCGATCGGGTACATGGATCGGCTCGACTACGTTTCGATGATGTGCAACGAGCACGCCTACGTGCTCGCGATCGAGAAACTGCTCGGCATCAAGCCGCCGATCCGCGCGCAGTACATCCGCACGATGTTCGACGAGATCACGCGCATCCTGAACCATCTGATGTGGCTCGGTGCGCACGGGCTCGACATCGGCGCCATGACCGTCTTCCTGTATGCGTTCCGCGAACGCGAAGACTTGATGGACTGTTACGAGGCTGTGTCGGGC
>DATCLP010000625.1:0-2411 GCA_036563855.1 Steroidobacteraceae bacterium
GAGAAGGTGCGCGTCCGCACGCTCGATCGCGACGGCAAGGAGATCGAGATCGAGGCGAGCGGGTTGCTGGCCGTCTGTATCCAGCACGAGATGGATCATCTCGAGGGAAAGCTGTTCGTCGACTACTTGTCGGAGCTCAAACGCACGCGCATCCGCAAGAAGCTCGAGAAAGAGCGTCGGGAACGCGCGCCTGCAGCGCGCTCGGCCGTCTAACCCACAGCTAAACGTTTGCCCGCACGCCGAGCGGTTCTGCGCTCGGCGTCGCCGTTCGACATCACCGCCGTTCCGGCGGTTGACGTTCCGTTCCGGATTGGTCACCGTGCGGCCTCGTTGGGATGCACAACGTGCGCCATGCATTCGCTTCGCTTTCCCCTCACCGCGACGCTTTCGCTGCCTCTCCCCAAGGAGAGGCGGAACTGTTGCGTGCGCGCGCAAACCTTCTCGCCCCACGCCCCAAGCCCTTCTGTAGCCTGTCGCCTGTAACCGTCCAACGTCCGTGTCCACTTCCCTGTCCATCGTTTTCGCGGGTACGCCCGAGTTCGCCGTTCCAGCCTTGGAAGCGCTGCTCGATTCCGAGCATCGCATCGTCGCTGTCTACACTCAGCCGGACCGCCCTGCCGGTCGCGGCCAGAAGCTCGCGATCAGCCCGGTCAAGCGCTGCGCGCTCGAGCATGGTTTGCACATCGAGCAACCGCCGAAGCTGCGCGGTGCCGAAGAAATCGCCCGGTTGGCCGCGTTCAGGCCCGACGTCATGGTCGTCGTTGCCTATGGATTGATCCTTCCGCAAGCAGTGCTCGACATACCGCGATTCGGCTGCATCAACATCCACGCGTCGCTGCTGCCGCGCTGGCGGGGCGCTGCGCCGATTCAACGTGCGATCGAAGCGGGCGATACCGAAACCGGTGTCACGATCATGCGCATGGATGCAGGTCTCGATACCGGTCCGGTGCTGCTGGAGCGGCGCGTCCCCATCGAGCCGACGGATACCAGCGCGAGCCTGCACGATCGGTTGTCGCGGCTTGGGGCCGACGCGTTGATCAAGGCGTTGTCGGGAATCGCAGATGGAACCTTGACTGCAAAGCCGCAACCTTCGGAGGGCGTGACGTATGCCGCGAAAGTGACCAAGGAGGAGGCGCGAATCGACTGGCGGCAACCGGCGATCGCCATCGAACGCCGAGTGCGCGCATTCAATCCCTGGCCGATCGCCGAAACGACGTTGCAGGGTCAACAGCTTCGCATCTGGGAAGCAGTCGCCCGGCCGCAATCGTCCGATGCATCCCCGGGACAAGTCATTGCCGTCGACGACCAGGGAATCCATGTTGCTACAGGTGTTGGAACGCTCGTGCTGACGCGTGTGCAGCTTGCGGGGCGCAAACCGACGAGCGGACCGGATTTCGCGCGCGGTCAGCGGGTCGCAGACGTCGTGCTCGGCACATGACTTCATCGGCTGAGATTCGAGCGCGCGCCGCTCAGGATGTCGCCCAAGTTCTCGCAGGGCGCTCGCTCGAGGCATTGACCGACTTCGAGGGATCGGCGCAAGAGCGCGGTCTCTGGCGCACGCTCGTCTACGACAGCATTCGTTGGTTCATCCGGCTCGATGCGCTGCTGAAGAAATTGCTCGCGCGTCCGCAACAGCGTCTCGATTCGCAGATCCGCGCGCTTGCAGTCGTCGGTCTGTACCAGCTTCTGTACACGGACATTGCGCAACATGCCGCCGTCGCCGAGACGGTCAATGCGGCCAGAGTGTTGAGACGACCGCGTGCTGCCGGGCTCGTGAATGCGATCCTACGTCGCTGCCAGCGCGAAGGCGGCGCATTGCTGGCGGAGATCGATCGCGACATTACGCTGCGGACCGCGCATCCGCGATGGCTGGTCGATATGTTGCACAAAGACTTTCCGGAAGATTTCGCAGCCGTCCTGGATGCCAACAATGCCCGCCCGCCGTTTTGGATTCGTGTCAATCGGCTGCGGACGTCGGCTGCTGCCTACCGGGAGCGCTTGGAAGCGGCCGGTTTGCAAGTCGTCGATAGCCGTTTCGAGGGCGAGGCCTTGCTGCTTGCGCGTGCGGTCGATGTAAATGTGTTGCCTGGTTTCGACGAAGGGCTCGTTTCGGTGCAAGATGCAGCCGCGCAACTCGCTGCGCGTCTCCTCGCGCCGCGCGCGGGCGAACGCATTCTCGATGCGTGCGCTGCGCCGGGCGGTAAGACGGCTCACCTGCTCGAGCTCGAGCCGAACATCGAGCTCACTGCGCTCGATGTCTCGGCGGAGCGATTGGAGCGCGTAAAGCGCAATCTCGCTCGCTTGGGGATGGATGCGGAAATGATCGTCGGCGATGCGGAGCAACCGCATGGATGGTGGAACGGAAAGCACTTCGACCGCATCCTGCTCGACGCGCCGTGCTCGGGTACGGG
>DATCLP010000626.1:0-2922 GCA_036563855.1 Steroidobacteraceae bacterium
CTCGCGTTCCGGCGATCGTTCCTCGTCGGTTTGATATACGACAACCCGAACGCGCCGTACGTCATCAACATCCAAGAAGGTGCGCTCGCAGCGCTGCGCAGCAAGGGGTACGAGCTGGTCGTTCACCCCTGCGATCGCCACAGCCCGCAGTTCGAAGACGACATTCATCAGCTCATCCGCCGGCAAAAGCTCGATGGCGTCATCCTCTTGCCGCCGGTATCGGAGATTCAGTCGCTCGCTGAGCTGCTCCGGCGGATCTCGTGTCCCTATGTGCGGGTCATTTCGGCGCCGCTCGACGACCCGGAAAATCTCGTGCTTTCGATGGACCGCGAATCGTCCGCGGAGGTCGCAGAACACTTGACGCGCCTCGGTCACACGCGCATCGCGATGATTTCCGGTCCCGCAAAGGGGTATCGGTCGTCGTTCGAGCGCGTCACGGGTTTCAAGCAAGCGCTCGCGGAGCGCGGCGTCACGCTCGAACCGCATTTCCTCGTCGAAGGCGCGTATACGTTCGAATCGGGCGCCGCGTGCGCAGAGCATTTGTTGTCGATGTCGCCGCGACCGACCGCCATCTTCGCGGGCAACGACGAGACGGCGGCCGGCGTGTATCGCACGGCGTATTTGCGCGGACTCAGAATTCCCGACGATCTGACCGTCGTCGGCTTCGACGACAGCCCGCTCGCCTCACGGCTCTGTCCCTCATTGACGACCATGCGGCAACCCATCCGCGACATGGGTCGCACGGCTGCCGAAAAGCTCATCGCGAAAATTGCGAAAGTCCCCGGTCCGAGCGCCGCCGCGTCGACGTTCTACCCGCACCTGGTCGTCAGAGAGTCGTCGGGGAGGCCGAAAGAATAGCGGGCAAACGCCCGGTGGTTGCCAGACTGAAGACTGAAGACTGAAGGCTGAAGGAAGGGCGCCCCGCGCGTTACACCCCCTCCCTGTCCCTCCCCGTTAACCGCAGGGAAGGGGACCGAAGCGAGCGCAGTCGGTTGGGCGGCCTTACGCGCTGTTTTTTCGGTCAAACGTCCCGTCGTCTATTGCCATGGCCCGTTCTTGCGCGGACCCCGCAAGAGCGCGGCCTTCAGCCTTCGGTCTTCAGACTTCTGCCTATGTTCTTTCTCGCTTGGCTCCCCGTATGACACCGGTTACCATGCGGTCAATGACCACGCCTCTCGAGCTGCATGAAGACCGTCTGTTCCCGGCGGAGCCGGCCGTGCGAAGCATCGCGCGGCGGCTGTATGCGGCTGTGCGTGATCTGCCGATCATCAGCCCCCATGGACATACGGACCCGGCGTGGTTCGCGAAAAATGAGCCGTTCAAGGACGCCACTTCGCTGCTTTTGGCGCCCGATCACTACCTGTACCGCATGCTGTACAGCCAGGGGATCGCGCTCGAGCAGCTCGGCGTTCCCTCACGATCGGGACCGTCGAGCGCAGATCCGCGCGAGGCGTGGCGGCTCTTTGCCAGCCACTTCTATCTATTCCGGGGGACCCCGTCCGCCCAGTGGCTGAATCACGTGTTCGCCAGCGTGTTCGGGCTACGCGTGAAGCTCGACGCGGCGACGGCGGATCACTATTTCGATGTCATCAAAGAGCGGTTGGCGAGCCCGGAATTTCGCCCGCGCGCGCTGTTCGAGCGTTTCAACATCGAAGTACTCGCGACCACCGAGTCGCCGACCGATACGCTCGAGCATCACGCGACGATTCGCGCGAGCGGTTGGTCCGGCCGGGTGATTACCGCGTATCGCCCCGATCCGGTCATCGACCCGGAGCACGAGGAGTTTCAGAAAGCACTGCAAGCGTTCGGCGAGTTGACGCGCGAGGACGTGTATAGCTGGCCGGGATACTTGCGCGCCCATCGCGCGCGCCGCTCATTCTTCAAAGCCGCCGGCGCAACATCCACCGACCATGGCCATCCGACGGCTGCGACGGCGGATTTGTCCGACACCGAAGCGGAGCGCTTGTTCGCACGCGTGACGAAAGGAGATTTCACGCCGGCGGATGCCGAGCTGTTCCGGGCGGCCATGCTCGTCGAAATGGCGAAGATGAGCCTCGACGACGGACTCGTCATGCAAATCCACCCCGGCTCGTTCCGAAACCACAATCGTTGGGTGTTCGAACGATTCGGACGCGACAAGGGCGCCGACATTCCGCAGCCCACCGACTACGTTCACGCGCTCAAGCCGTTGCTCGATCGTTTCGGGAACGATCCGCGCCTGTCGATCATCGTGTTCACGCTCGACGAATCGACTTACAGCCGCGAGCTTGCGCCGCTTGCAGGTCACTATCCTGCGCTCAAGCTCGGACCGGCCTGGTGGTTTCACGACAGCCCCGAAGGGATGTTGCGATTCCGCGAGTACACGACGGAAACGGCGGGCTTCTACAACACCGTCGGATTCAACGACGACACGCGTGCGTTCCTGTCGATCCCGGCACGCCACGACGTCGCGCGCCGCATCGACTGCGCTTACCTCGCACGGTTGGTGGCCGAGCATCGGCTCGATGAAGACGAAGCCGCGGAGGTTGCGCGCGATTTGGCTTATCGCCTGCCGAAGCAGGCGTACAGGTTGTGAGCGGGGGATAGGGGAAGGGAAAAGGGATGGGGAAAGTGGCGCGAGCTTGCGATTGACTGACTGAAACGAGAGCGCTCGAGCGCTCGGATGAATGAGGGTTGAGACGTGTTCAAGAAGGTTTATCACGCAACGCATCCGGACATGATGGCCGGCGCAAGCAATCAGCAGCTTCGCGATCGGTACTTGGTGGAGAACTTGTTTGCCGACGACGAGCTCTCGCTGAACTACGCGCATTACGAGCGTTTAGTAATCGGCGGCGCCGCACCGAAGTCGAAGGCCGTGCGGTTGCCTGAGCAAACCGAGCCCGAATCCTCGAAAGGCAAGCCGTTCCTGGAGCGGCGCGAGCT
>DATCLP010000627.1:0-13350 GCA_036563855.1 Steroidobacteraceae bacterium
CTACATTCTCGACGAACCGACGACGGGCCTGCACTTTTTCGACATCGAGCAACTGCTCGGCGTGTTGCAGCGGTTGCGCGACGAAGGCAACACGATCGTCGTGATCGAGCACAATCTGGACGTCATCAAGACGGCGGACTGGATCATCGATCTCGGGCCCGAGGGAGGCAACGGCGGCGGCACGGTCGTTGCCGTCGGAACGCCAGAAGACATCGCACGGCATCCAACTTCGCACACGGGGCGTTTCCTCGCACCGGTACTCGAGCGCGCCAAGAAACTAGCCCGGAAGAGAGCGTGATGCGGTCGTTGATTCGTAACGCGATTCGCCGTCGGCGCCTTACCCCTCAGCGTTCAGCTTCAGCGTGAGGCCTCAAGCCCCACGCCCCGAGCCCCAAGCCCGGTTACCTGCGCTTCGACGAAAACACCTGACGCACTTCTCCGTGGGCTTGCGATTCGCTGTAACGGCCTTGCGTGTACTCGGCCACGACGTTTCGCCAAAACGCGACCGCGGGCTTGTTGTACTTGAATTCGCTGATTTCCCACGTGCCCGCGAAGCGGCTGAAAATGAGCTTGGCCGCGTCCTTGCCGATGCCCAATCGGCGCGCCTTCGCAGTCACGAAAAACTCTGCCATTCGAAAATCGACCGAGCTGCGCTGATTGCGCGGCGGCCGGCTCACGAGCGCAAAACCGACCGGCCGGTCGTTCTTGAGAATAATGAGAGGATGGGAGCTGTCGTCCGCGAACCATCGAGCCATCAGCTCAGGCTCGCGATCGCCGAATTCGCCCGAGATCGGGAAAACGCCCGTGTTCGAGCTCAAGCGGGTCAATTCGTCGAGGTATTCCGCATAAGTCTTGCGGATCCAGTCGCGATCTCGTGGTGAGTGCAGGGCGTCTCGAATGCTGACTGGCACGACAGATGTCGGGAACTCCGGACCGGAGGAACTTCAATATTTGACCGGGAGATTATGGACCGGGCGGTCGTGAACCGCCCGGCCATTTGCGATGTTACTGCTGCGGAGCTTCGGCGGGAGCGGCATCAGCACCCTCAGCCGGAGCGGCTTCGCCTTCGGCCGGAGCTTCAGCGGCAGGAGCCTCCTCGGCAGGAGCAGCTTCTTCGACCGGCGCAGCGGGTTCCGGAGCAGGAGCCTCTTCCTGCTTCGCGCAACCGGCGATGGAGAGGGACAACGCGAGAGCGGCGAGGATCATTTTTGTGTTCATGTGAGCTAACACTCCGATGTTGATTGATGACGAACGATCTATGGAGATCTACGGCACGTGCGGAGTTGCCACTCCGCGAACGATTGCGCGAGAAATTCTAGTTCGTTTAGTTGTGTAATGAAACCTTTTCGCACGCGCGCAAACCCCTTTATTTCCAGGCTTTCGTGCACGCACGCATTTTTGTCGCCGATGAGCAGCAACGCAGTCGAAGTTATTGACGAAACATTGACAAATTCGCAGCGAGGGTGGCGAGAGCGAGACGCTGCGGGATCTCGATTCGTCTTTCTCGTATCGTCGAGCGAAGCGATGCGCACGCGGCGCGAACGGCGCAAGCTCGACTACACTGCGCACCACGTGCTCTAGAGGAATGAGTCATGTCCGCCCTACTCGCCGCGCTCTACGACGATCACATCCGCGTCCAACGCACGCGCACCGATGCGGCCTTGCAAGCTTGCGGCTTCGACTCCCTGGCGATTTTTGCCGGGCGGCCGCCGATGCAGTTCCTGGATGACCGGCCGTATCCGTTCGCGCCGAATCCGCATTTCAAGCTCTGGGTTCCGCTCGAGACTTGCGCAGAATGCTGGCTGATCTATCGGCCGCAGGCACCGCTTCAGCTCTTGTTTTTCCAACCGATCGATTATTGGTACAAGCCGCCGGCGTTGCCGTCAGGCTATTGGACAAAGCACTTCGACATCGAGGTGATCCGCGAGCCAGGCGATGCGCGCGCGTTCCTGGCCGGCATGAAACATTGCGCCTTCATCGGCGAACGGCAGCCGGAGTTCGATGCCTGGGGCTTTGCGGCCTTCAATCCGCAGGCGCTGATCGATCACCTGCATTTCGATCGAGCACGGAAGACTTCGTACGAAGTGGAATGCATGCGCCGCGCTGCGCAGCGCGGCGCTCGAGGACACGTTGCCGCTGAGCGCGCATTCCGCGCCGGCGCCAGCGAGTTCCAAATTCACCTGGAGTACCTGCGCGCGACACAGCATACCGAAGCTGAGCTGCCGTACGACAACATCATTGCGCTGAACGAGAATGCAGCCGTGCTGCACTATCAGTACCAGGAACGCACGCCGCCGCCGCAACGGTTCTCGTTATTGATCGACGCCGGCGCAGCATTCGCGGGTTACGCCTGCGACATCACGCGCACTTACTCGGCTGAACAAGACGACTTCGCCGCACTGATTTCGGCAATGGACACGGTGCAGCAAGCGCTGTGCGCGAAGGTACGAGCCGGTGTCGATTACGCCGACATCCACTTAGACGCTCATCATCGGATTGCGACCGTCCTGCGCGAGCACGGCATCATTCGCATGGATCCCGCGAGCGCGGTCGAGAGCGGTTTGTCCAGCGTGTTCTTCCCGCACGGCGTAGGCCACCTGCTCGGACTGCAGGTTCACGATGTCGCTGGGCTCGCAATCGACAGGAAAGGAACTCAAAAGCCCAGACCGCCGGGGCATCCTTACTTGCGGCTGACACGCACGCTCGAGCCTGGCTTCGTCGTCACGATCGAGCCAGGGCTGTATTTCATCGAGACGCTGCTCGCCCAGGCACGTGCCGCCAAGCACGCCTCGAGCATCGATTGGCAGCGCGTAGAAGCACTGAAGCGTTTCGGCGGCATCCGCATCGAAGACGACGTGGCGTGTACGGAAAGCGAGCCTGAGAATCTCACCCGGCCGGCGCTAGCCCAAGCCGCAGCGGCATGAGCCGCTGCGGCCCGATCATCATCGGTTCTTGAGCAAGTCGCGGATCTCTTCCAGCAGCACTTCCGAACGCGGCGGTGGCGGCGGCGGAGTCGACGGCGCAACGGCCTCTTTACGTTTCAGGCGATTGATGGCTTTGATCGCAAGGAAGATCGCAAAGGCAACGATGATGAAGTCGAAGACGTTCTGCAGAAAAGCCCCATAACGGATCGTAACGTCTTCCTTACCCTCCTGGAGGGCTGGGAGGGTTACAGCCAGATCGGTGAAGTCGACGCCGCCGATCAGATAACCGAGCGGTGGCGTGATCACGTCGTTGACGAACGAGTTGACGATGTTGCCGAATGCTGCGCCGATGATGATACCGACCGCCATATCGACGACATTACCTTTGACGGCGAACTCGCGGAATTCCTGAATAAAACGCATTGGGACCTCCGGTCAGCTCGAGGCTCAAGGCTATAGGCCTGGCAAAAGGCAGCCCTTCGCCACGGTTGAAGTTGGTTTTTCTGTCTCGTTCCTGTTCTTCTCGACCTACAGCCGAGAGCCTACAGCCTTTAGCCCGATCACGTCAGTCTGTTGATTCCGTTATACGCCGCGACACGGTAGGCCTCTGCCATTGTCGGGTAGTTGAAGGTGGTCTTCGTGAAATAGCGAATGTCGTTGAGGTCCTTGCTCGCCATGACCGTCTGCCCGATGTGGACGATCTCGGAAGCGCGGTCGCCGAAGCAATGAACGCCGAGCACCTGGAACGTCTCGGCGTGAAAAATGATCTTGAGCATGCCCACGCGCTCATCGCTCATCTGTGCACGGGCCAGATTCTTGAAGGCGCAGTGCCCCACTTCGTACGGGACCTTCGCTTCCTGCAGTTCGCGCTCGGTCCGTCCGACCGATGAGATCTCAGGAATCGTGTAAATCCCGCTCGGAATCGACTCGAGCCGGTGCGGCGGCGTCGACGGGTCGAGGATGTGCTGGACGGCATGAGAGCCCTGCACATAGGCGGCGCTCGCCAAGGCGGGCGGACCGGCGATGTCGCCCACGGCATAGATGTTGGGCACGGCCGTTTGGTAGTGATCGTTCACCTCGAGCTGTCCGCGCGAGTTGCTCGTGAGCCCCACCGCCTCGAGCCGCAGCTTGTCCGAGTTGCCAGTGCGCCCGTTCGCCCACAGCAGGATGTCCGACTTGATCTTGCGTCCCGATTCGAGATGTAGGACGACGTCGCGCTCGCGAGCTTCGAGCGCTTTGAACTGCTCGTTGTGCCTGATTACGCATCCCTGCTCTCGAAGGTGATAGGAGAGCGCTTCGGCGATCTCATCGTCCAGGAAGGACAGCAAGCGGTCATGTGTGTTTACGAGCGTCACCTTGACCCCGAGATTGACGAAGATGGAGGCGTACTCGCAGCCGATCACGCCCGCGCCGTAAATCGTGACCGAGAACGGATGCGTCGAATAGCGAAGGATAGAATCGCTGTCGCAGATGCGCGGATGCGTAAAGTCCACTTCCGGCGGGTGATACGGGCGCGAGCCGGCGGCGATGACGATGTGGTTCGCCGTCAGCACTTGGGGCTTGCCGGTGGACGGCAGAACTTCCAACGTGTTCGCGTCGACGAACCTCGCTTCGCCGAAGTAGATCGGGACACGGTTTCGCTCATAGAACCGCCGGCGGTTCGCCACTTGCGTTTCAACGACTCGGTTGGCTGTCGCCAGCAATTGCGGATACGTGAACTGCGGTGGCCGACAATCGCGCAGCAAGGGATTGCGCCGGACATCATGTAGGAGCATCGCAGCATGGCGCAGCGCCTTACTGGGAATCGTTCCCCAGTGAGTGCAGCCGCCGCCCACCTCGAAGTACCGCTCCACGATGGCTACCCGCAAGTGATTCTTCGCGGCCATCATCGCTGCGCCTTCGCCGGCGGGTCCGCTTCCAATTACGAGGACGTCATATTGCACTTAAGGGCCTCTCAGCACTTGTGGGGCAGTTGCGACAGACGGGGATTCCACGGTTGCAACCGCACTGCAAAACTGTACTTCATATGCTTCATGACACCAACTTAATTGCCGGGTTTTGCGAATGTGCTACGACGGCAACTCGGTTGGTTTAGCGAAGCTCGCGATGTTGCATCGACGCAAAAGCGCTTTCGCTCCTGGAGCAAACTCAGTAACCTTCGCGTTATCTACATTCGGGTGCGCGCCCCAAATGCGCGCATCGTGTTTTGGTTTTTCACAGCCCGATCAACAAAGGGGGATCGATGAGTAACCGAAGCGCAACTTTGCGCCGAGCCATCATTGTCACACTGGCGTTCGCCGCTGCCCCGGCGTTTGCGCAACAAACCACGCAAACCGAGGAAGGCCGAACGATCGAGCACATCATCGTCACCGCGCAAAAGCGCGAGCAAAGCCTGCAAGACGTCCCGATCGTAGTGACAGCGGTCTCCGAGCAGCTGCTGCAAGACACGGGTGTCAAGGACATCAAGGATCTCACGGTCCTCACTCCGGGTATGACGGTCACCTCCACTTCCAGCGAGGCCAGCACCACTGCGCGTATTCGCGGTATCGGTACGGTGGGCGACAACCCGGGTCTCGAGTCCTCCGTCGGTGTCGTGATCGACGGCGTGTACCGTCCTCGCAACGGCGTCGGTTTCGGCGACCTCGGCGAACTAGAGCGTATCGAAGTCCTGAAGGGTCCGCAGGGTACGCTGTTCGGTAAGAACACGTCCGCGGGCGTGATCAACATCGTCACGAAGAAGCCCGAATTCGATTTCGGATCGCAGGTCGAGGTCACGGCCGGCAACTACGGCATCCTCGAGGGATCCGCTTCGATCACCGGTCCGTTCAACGACAAAGTCGCGGGCCGACTCTTCGTGGCAGCCCGCGAACGCGACGGCTACCTCGACGTGAATCGCGGCGCCGGACCGCGTACCGAAACCGAAGACATGGACCGCGACGTCGTGACGGTGCGCGGACAATTGCTGTTCAACGTCACCGACGATTTCAATATCCGCCTCGTTGGCGACTACAGCGAGCGCGACGAGTCGTGCTGCGGCGGTCCACAAATCGTACGTTCCGTGCTTGCGCCCGCGATCGACGCACTTTCGGGCGGTCGTGGAGTGAACCTACCTGCGGACGCCTTCGACCGCGATGTGTACATGAATCGCAGCGATCGGCAGAAAATCAAAGACACCGGCGGCGCCGCGGAAATCAACTACGACTTCGGACCCGCGACTCTGACGTCGATCAGCGCCTATCGAGTGTGGGAAAGCACCAACGGACAGGATCCGGATTTCAGTGCTGCCGATATCTGGTATCGCGCACCGGACGGCAATCATTCGACCGAATTCACGCAATTCAGCCAAGAGTTTCGGCTTGCGGGCGACACCGATCGGGTGAACTGGCTCGTCGGAGCCTTTTACGCTCGAGAGGATCTGGACTCGCTGCAGCAATTGCAGTACGGCACGCAGTTCCGCGATTACCTGATCGCAGTGACGCAAGGTGCTGCCGCTCCGTTCCTCCCCGCACAGTTCTACGTCGCCGGAACCGGGCAGCTCGACACTCACAAGCAAGAATCCGAATCGTGGGCGCTGTTCACGAACAACAGCATCCGCATCACCGATGCTCTCGAGCTGACGCTCGGCCTGCGGTATACGTCGGAATCGAAGGATCTGGACACTTTCTACCGCAACACGCATACCGGTGCAGGCTGTCAAACGCTGCGGGCAAACGCAGCTACGATCGGCGCGCTGCCCGCTCCTCTGCCGCAGCTGATCTTCGGATACGGCTGCACGGCATTCACCGATCCCAACTACAACAATCTCGACAACTCGCAGTCGATCGATGAGAGCGAATGGAGCGGTACCGCAAAAGTTGCCTACCGCTTCACCGATTCGGTGATGACGTACCTTTCGTATGCGCGAGGCTACAAGGCAGGCGGCTTCAATCTCGATCGAGTCCGCATCGGTGGCCCGCTCGGGGTGCCGGATCTCGACACGAGCTTCGACAAAGAGCTGGTGGACTCCTACGAAGTCGGCGTGAAGACGCAGTGGTTCGGCAATTCGCTGCTGCTGAACGCGTCTGTGTTCTATCAAGACTACACGGACTTCCAACTCAACACGTTCGACGGTGTGCAATTCATCGTCACGTCCGTAGATCAAGTGACCTCGGAAGGCGTGGACCTCGACATTCTGTGGTTCACGCCGCTCGAGCAACTCACTATCCAGGGCGGCATTACTTACGCCGATACGAAGATCAAGGATCCGGTTGCGCTTCAGAATGCCGGCCTGTTCGACCCGAATCGCAAGAACGACCGGCTTTCGTTTGCGCCCGAGTGGTCGGCCTCGCTAGCGCTGACGTTCGAGCAACCGATCGGTACTGATCTGGTGTGGCGCACGAACGTGGGCGCAAAGTACACGTCCGAATACAACACCGGTTCCAACCTGGCTCCGCAGAAGATGCAGGACGCGCTCACGCTGGTGAATGCGCGCACAGGCCTCGGTGCCGATGACGAGTCCTGGATGATCGAGATCTGGGCACAGAACCTGACCGATGAGGAGTACTACCAGGTCGTGTTCGATGCCCCGTTGCAAGCACAGGGCTACAACGCGTTCCTCGGGGCGCCACGCACGTATGGTCTGACGGCGCGATTCAAGTTCTAAAGAGACCTGGACCTGCGCACGGATGCGCTTGGAACGCTACTTTCCCGGAGCGGCTCGGTACATCGAGCCGCTCTTTTTATTTGCAAGGAGTTACCATGCGCGCATGAAACTCCTCGGATCGACCCTCCTTCTCGCCCTCTTCCTCTTCGCCGGGACTGGCCGGGCCGAATGGCTCGAGCGCGTCGAGGACGGCATTATGGGAACCCGCATTTCGGTCGAGCTTTGGAGCGACGATCGTGAGGCCGGGAATGCCGCAATCGAGGCTGTTCTTGCAGAGATGAGGCGCATCGATGCGGCGATGAGCACGTACAAACCATCGAGCGAAGTGTCGCTCCTCAATCGTCTCGCGGCGAAGGAGCCGGTGAAGACGAGCCCTGAGCTGTTCGATCTGCTCGCAAAGGCGCTCCAGTACTCGCAAGAAACGGAAGGCGCCTTCGACATCACCTACGCGAGCGTGGGCTACATGTACGACTTTCGCCAGCGCCGTCGGCCGGATGAAGCCAGCATCGAACGCGCACTGCCGGCCGTCGACTATCACCATGTGGTCCTCGATCGCACGAAGCGAACGGTGCGCTTCACGCACCCCGACGTACGCATCGACCTTGGCGGCATCGGCAAGGGACACGCGGTCGACCAGGCGATCGCGGTATTGCAGTCGCGCGGCATCACACGCGCCCTGGTTACGGCGGGCGGCGACAGCAGAATCATCGGCGATCGCTTCGGACAGCCGTGGGTGATCGGCATTCGGCATCCCGATCGCAAGGACGAAGTGATCTTGCGTATTCCGCTCGAAGACGCCGCCTTCTCCACTTCAGGAGATTACGAGCGCTACTTCGACGAAAACGGCGTGCGCTATCACCACATCATCGACCCGCGCACGGGCCATTCTGCGAGCAAGGTGCGCAGCGCAACGATCATCGGTCCCACCGCCACGCGCACAGATGGACTGTCGAAGACGGCGTTCGTGCTCGGACCGGAGCGTGCCATCGAGATCTACAATCGGCTCGAGGACATCGACGCCATCTTGGTGACGCTGGACGGCCGCGTGTTGTACACGAAGGGATTGGAAGCGCCGCAGTAGCTGCGCGACGCGACAGCAGGAACCCAACCGCCACAAGAGAAAACCGGGCGCGGGGCCCGGTTTTCTCGATCTGCAACTTTACTTGCTGGTTTTCTTTTTCGCCGCCGTCTTCTTCTTCGGCGCGGCAGCCTTCTTTTGGCTCTTTGCTTCGGCCTTCTTGGCTTCCTTGGCCGCCTTTTCCTCGGCCTTCGCCTTTTTCGCCGCCTTTTCTTCTTCGGTCTTTACCGTCTTCTTCTTCGGCGACTTCTTCTTCGCAGCCGCCTTCTTCGGCGCGGACTCTTTCTCGGCTACTTCGCCTTGAGAGGATGCGCCTTCTTCGGCGGCGGATTCCGGCTGATCGAGCAACTGCATCAACGCCATCGGAGCCGCATCGCCGGGACGGGGATCCATGCGCAGAATCCGCGTGTAGCCGCCCGGACGCGCCTTGAAGCGCGGACCCAAGTCTTCGAACAGTTTCACGACGACCTCGGCATCGCGCAGCTGTGCGAACGCACGGCGTCGATTGGCGTCCGTATCCTCTTTGCCAAGCGTGATCAAGGGTTCGACGACGCGTCTCAGCTCCTTCGCCTTTGGAACCGTCGTACGAATCGTTTCGTAACGAAGCAGCGATGCAGCCATGTTGCGGAGCATCGCAGCGCGGTGTGACGAGTTTCGGCTGAGCTGCCGACCGGAAAGTTGGTGACGCATAAATCAGGCTCTAGGCTGTAGGCCGTAGGCTCCAGGCCAGAACCAGAGGGGATGCCGCGCTCTGGGCTACAGCCTACAGCCTACAGCCTGTTCTCTTGTTAAATCACATCCCGATCGTCGTCGCGCTTGAGGCTCACGGGCGGCCAATTGTCGAGCCGCATGCCGAGCGACAAGCCGTGACTCTCGAGAACCTCCTTGATCTCGGTAAGGGACTTCTTGCCGAGATTCGGCGTACGCAGTAGTTCGACCTCGGTACGCTGGACGAGATCGCCGATGTAATGAATGTTCTCGGCCTTCAAGCAGTTCGCGCTGCGGACGGTCAGCTCGAGCTCGTCGACCGGACGCAGCAGGATCGGATCGAACTGCTGCTCGGCCGCCTTCGCGGCGCCCTCATCCTGACCCTGCAGGTCGACGAACACCGAAAGCTGATCCTTCAGAATGGAGCCGGCACGCCGGATCGCCTCTTCGGCATCGATCGTCCCGTTCGTTTCGATATCGAGAATCAGCTTGTCGAGGTCCGTGCGCTGCTCCACGCGCGCGCTTTCGACCGTGTAGGTCACACGACGAATCGGACTGAAGGAGGCGTCGAGCTGCAGCCGGCCGATCGGCCTGCTCGATTCTTCGAAAGACGCACGCTGAACCGCAGGCCGATAGCCGCGACCGCGCTCGACCTTGAGAAGCATGTTGAGCTCGCCGGCCTTCGTGAGATTCGCAATCACGAGCTCGGGATTGATCACTTCGACGTCGTGGTCGAGCTGGATGTCGCCGGCCGTCACGGGTCCCGGCCCCTTCTTGTGCAGCCGCAACTCCGCCTCGTCGCGCGCGTTCAACCGGATCGCCACCTGCTTCAGGTTGAGCAGGATGTCGACGACGTCTTCTTGAACGCCTTCGATGCTCGTGTACTCGTGGAGTACTCCGTCGATCTCCGCTTCGGTGATCGCACAGCCCGGCATGGAGGAAAGCAGCACGCGACGCAGAGCATTGCCGAGAGTGTGGCCAAAACCTCTCTCGAAAGGCTCGATCACGACTTTCGCCTGACGGGCGTTGGTCGGCGTGACCTTGACGACGCGCGGCTTCAGGAATTCGCCAACGGATGCCTGCATGGACCCTTCACCTGCTTGTGTGCCGTTACGGCAAGCGCACTCTCAGCGAGTGCAACCTTGACAAAGTCGGAGCGCGGACACGAGGCAGGAGCCTCGAGTCCTCGCACATACCAATTACTTCGAATACAACTCGACGACCAGGTTCTCGTTGATGTCCGGCAGGATGTCCTCCCGGTCCGGCAGTTGCTTGAGCGTCCCCGAGAACTTCTTCTCGTCGACTTCGACCCAATCCGGAAATCCGACCTGCGCTTTGATCTGCAGCGCCGTCTGAATGCGTAGCTGCTTTTGCGCCTTTTCGCGCACTGCAATCACGTCGCCAGGCTTGCACTGATACGACGGAATGTTCACGACCTCGCCGTTCACCGTGATTGCCTTGTGGCTCACGAGCTGGCGCGCCTCATTGCGGGTCGAGGCAAAGCCCATCCGATAAACGACGTTGTCGAGCCGCCCTTCGAGCAGCTGCAGGAGCGTCGCGCCGGTCGCACCCGGACGGCCCGTCGCCCTGACGTAGTAGTTGCGGAACTGCCGCTCGAGCACGCCGTACATACGGCGCAGCTTCTGTTTCTCGCGCAGCTGCAGACCGTAGTCGGACAAGCGAGCCTTGCGCTCGCCCTTCACGCCGCCGGGAGGAACCTCGAGCTTGCACTTCGATTCGAGCGGCTTCACGCCGCTCTTCAAGAACAAGTCCGTCCCTTCGCGACGCGACAGCTTGCACTTTGGACCAAGATAACGAGCCATGTAACTCTCTTCCTGCCCGATATGCGGGCAAATCGAAAACCGTTAGACGCGACGCTTCTTCGGCGGACGGCAGCCGTTGTGCGGAATCGGCGTGACGTCTGCAATGTTCGTGATCTTCAGGCCGCAGGCGTTGAGCGCACGCACTGCAGACTCGCGGCCGGGGCCCGGCCCTTTCACGCGCACTTCCACCGTCTTAACGCCGTGCTCCTGCGCGGCCAAGCCGGCCTTCTCGGCGGCGACCTGAGCAGCAAAAGGCGTGCTCTTGCGCGAACCGCGGAACCCGCAGCCTCCCGAAGTCGCCCACGACAGCGCGTTGCCCTGACGATCGGTGATCGTGACGATCGTGTTGTTGAAGGAGGCGTGCACGTGAGCGATCGCATCTGTCACATGCTTCTTGACCTTCTTGCGCCCCTTCGCGGCAGCGGCTTGACCCTGTCTCTGCTCAGCCATGTGTTCTCTCTAACGAAGCAACGCGTCGCTCGAGCAACGCATCGAAAATGTGTTCACCCTAACTCAAGCGCCGTTTAGCCCTTACCCGGCGGCGCGTTCATCTTCACTGCAGCCTTGCGCGGACCTTTGCGAGTGCGCGCGTTCGTGCGCGTGCGCTGGCCGCGCACTGGAAGACCGCGGCGATGACGGATCCCTCGATAGCAGCCGAGGTCCATCAAACGCTTGATGTTCATCGAGACCTCGCGTCGCAGGTCGCCTTCGACGGTCAGCTTGGCAATCTGCGCACGCAGAGCCGCGACCTCAGCATCCGTGAGATCCTTCACCAGAGTTGTCGGATCAACGCCCGCGGCAGCGCATGCCTTCATAGCCTGCGTTCTGCCCACGCCGTAGATGGAGGTGAGCCCCACCCACACGTGTTTGTTCATCGGAATGTTGATGCCGGCGATGCGGGCCATTGCAGTCTCCCCCGCGACGAAAAGCGCGGAACTTTAACCCAAAAAACTCAGTAACTCAATGCCTTAACCGCGCGATCAGCCCTGCCGCTGCTTGTGCCGCGCGTCGGAGCAAATGACGTACACGACCCGTCGACGGCGCACGATCTTGCAGTTCTTGCAGATCTTCTTGACGGAAGCACGAACCTTCATAGAAACCCTCTCATGCGACCTTCGATCGCTCGTCACCAGGGCCGCAGACCTGCGGCCGACCAGGAACCCCTTCCTTCCGACCCAGCCCTTGGCCCGTCAACCCCTCAGCTCTGCCCAGGACGCCCGTAACCGCGCAGGTTGGCCTTCTTCATCAGCCCCTCGTACTGGTGCGACATCAGGTGCGCACCGACCTGCGCCTGGAAATCCATGATGACCACGACGAGGATCAGGAGCGATGTGCCTCCGAAGTAGAACGGCACGCTGAAGCGCGAGATCAGAAACTCCGGAAGCAAGCAGACGAGCGTCACGTAGAGCGCGCCCCACAAAGTGAGCCGCGTCAAAACCTTGTCGATGTAATCGGCGGTCTGTTGGCCGGGTCGGATGCCGGGAATGAACGCGCCCGACTTCTTCAGGTTCTCCGCGGTCTCGCGCGAGTTGAACACCAGCGCCGTGTAGAAGAAGCAGAAGAAGATGATCAGGCCGCCGTAAAGCAGCATGTGGGCCGGCTGACCCGGCGTCAGCGCCGCCGAAATGTTCTGTAGCCAACCGAGTCCCTCGCTCGTGCCGGACCAGCTCGCGATCGTGGCAGGGAACAACAGCAAGCTGGACGCAAAGATCGGCGGAATGACGCCGGACATGTTGAGCTTGAAGGGCAAGTGCATTGGCTGGGCTGCCAGCAAGCGACGCCCCTGCTGCCGTTTAGCGTAATTCACTTGGATCCGACGCTGACCGCGCTCGACGAAGACGACGAAAGCGGTCACGGCGATGACCATCAAAAACAGTACGAGGCCTAGTGCCGGGTTCAGCTCGCCGGTACGAACCAGCTCGAGCGAGCCGCCGATTGCCGCGGGCAGGCCGGCCACGATGCCGGCGAGAATGATCATCGAAATGCCGTTCCCCAATCCGCGTTCGGTGATCTGCTCGCCAAGCCACATGAGGAACATCGAGCCTGCAATCAACGTGATCGTGGCAATGAACACGAATTGCGGCCCAGGGGAGATCACCACGCCCTGATTCTGGAACGCGATCGCCGCGGATGCGCCCTGCACGGCCGCCAAGCCCACCGTGCCATACCGTGTGT
>DATCLP010000628.1:0-3610 GCA_036563855.1 Steroidobacteraceae bacterium
ACATGACACTCACCGGTGGCGTTCAGCTTCGAGCGGCGCAGTCACGGACTGACAAATCTCGAATTGGGGGCATCACGAAAAAACGGAACGGGCGGCCGGCCGACCGGCCGCCCGTATGCGTCGTTTCCGTTACTTCTTGGCGCCTTCCTTCGCAGGCGCAGCCGCCGGAGCCGCAGCTGCAGCCGGCGCCGCAGCAGCCGCTTCCGCTGCCGGCGTCTCCGCCTCTTCCGCACGCGGATGATGGATCGAGACCACCGCCTCGTCACGGCCATGCGAGAGCGCAACCAGCGACACGCCCTCGGGCAACGGAATGTCCGACAGACGCTTGATGTCGTTGAGCTGCATGTCGGCCATGTCGATTTCGAGGTACTCCGGCAAGTCCTTCGGCAAGCAGGAGACTTCGACGTCGTTCAACAAGTGCGACACGACACCGCCCTGCGACTTCACGCCCGGCGCAATCGAAGCGTTCTTGAAGTGCAGCGGGATACGCATGCGGATCGGCTCGTTCTCGAGCACGCGCTGCAGGTCGACGTGCAACACCTGATTCTTGGCAGGATGACGCTGTACGTCTTTCAGGATCACGGGCTGTTTCTCGCCGTTGACGGACAGCGACAGGATCGTCGTATAGAAACGCTCATTGACGAGCAGCGACAGCAGATTCTGGTGGTCGAGAATCAGCTGACGAGGTTCGGCGTGTCCGCCGTAGAGAATCGCCGGTACCTTACCGGAACGACGCAGGCGGCGGCTCGCACCCTTCCCCTTGGCGTCCCGCGGATCGGCGACGAGTTCGAACGAGGTTTTCATGATAGAGCTCCAACAACAGCGAGTGAGTCGTGAACCTCGAGCGGTGCCGTCGGCATCCGATCTGGCTCATTCATCACCGATTACGAAGCGCCACGACCGCGACCAGTCCGAGACGCTTCACCAACATGGCCGGAGCCGGGAGTCATACGACACACGGCTCGCGGCGCACGAATCGCATCAATCTATATAGAGCGAGCTGACGCTCTCTTCATCCCGGATACGGCGCATCGTCTCTGCGAGCAAACCGGCCACCGAGAGTTGCCGAATCTTTGGGCACTGCTTCGCGTCCTCGCGCAACGGAATCGTGTCCGTCACGACGAGCTCATCCAGCGCAGAGTTCGTGATGCGCTCGATCGCAGGGCCCGACAAAACCGCATGCGTGATGTAGGCGACCACCTTCTTTGCGCCGGCATCCTTCAACGCCTTCGCCGCGTGGCAGAGCGTGCCCGCCGTATCCACGAGGTCGTCGATGAGCACGCACGTCTTGCCGGCGACCTCGCCGATGATGTTCATCACTTCCGACTCGTTCGGACGCGGACGACGCTTGTCGATGATGGCGAGATCCGCATCGTCGAGGCGCTTTGCCAGCGCACGTGCACGCACGACGCCGCCGACGTCCGGCGAGACGACCATCAGATTCTCGTACTTCTGTTTCCACACATCGCCGAGCAATACCGGCGAGGCGTAAACGTTGTCGACCGGAATGTCGAAGAAGCCTTGAATCTGATCGGCGTGCAGATCGACCGTCAGCAACCGGTCGACGCCTGCGCTGGCGATCATGTTCGCTACCAGCTTCGCCGTGATCGGCACGCGGGTCGCGCGCGGACGGCGATCTTGGCGTGCATAACCGAAATACGGGACGACCGCCGTGATCCGTGCTGCCGATGCGCGTCGGCATGCATCGACCATCACGAGCAATTCCATCAAGTGATCGTTTGCGGGCGGACATGTCGGCTGGACGATGAAAACGTCGCGGCCGCGCACGTTCTCGAGCAATTCGACCGTGGTCTCGCCGTCGCTGAAACGACCCACGGTGGCTCGACCGAGCGGCACCATCAGATGCCGAGCGATATCTTGCGCGAGTTGCGGGTTCGCATTCCCCGCAAACACCGCCATTAACGAACGATCCATTCAGGAACCCTTTGGGAAGGCCGTAGACTTTAGGCTGTAGGCTGTAGGAGTGCTGCTCCGTTTTCACCTACAGCCCACAGCCTACGGTCTACAGCCTGAATTGTGGCTGGGGCGGAAGGATTCGAACCTCCGAATGGCGGGATCAAAACCCGCTGCCTTACCACTTGGCGACGCCCCAACGAAAACCTTGTGCTCGCTGCCCGCCGTCGGACAGCCAACAAACCAGCGCGGCTAGGGCTCGAATGCGAGCCGATCCAACAACGGCGAGCGGTTCAATCCGCGCACGACATAACCGGTCCACTGCGCCGGAAGCTGCGCTTTGACCGACGATGCACTTGCGATATCGGGCATGGCAGCGAAAACGCAAGCGCCGGTGCCGGTCAGTCTCGCCGTTCCATATTTCCCGAGCCAATCAAGCGCTTCCGCGATCTCGGGATAGCGTCCGCGCACGGTGGAAGTGCAGTCGTTGCGGCCACCCCCCGCGAGAAAGTCGCGTATTGTCGTGACGGGGGAATTACGTGTCAATTCAGCGGCCTGAAAGATCTCCGCGGTGCTCACGGCGGCGTTCGGCTTGATGACCAAGTAAACCGATTCAGGGTATTCCGCCGGCTCGATTCGTTCCCCGACACCCTCGACCCACGCGGCATGGCCGCGGACGAAGACGGGGACATCAGCTCCCAGGCGTAGCCCGATTTCGGCCAACCGCTCGATCCCGAAATCCACACCCCACAAGCGGTTCAGGGCGACCAGCACCGTTGCTGCATCGGAGCTGCCGCCGCCAAGCCCCGCTTGCATCGGCACCTGTTTGCGCAGCTCGATCGCCGCTCCCGCCTTCACCCCCGCCTCGCTCGCCAACAATTGCGCCGCCCGGATCGCAAGATCCTGGTTCGCCGGAACGCCCTCCGGACCGGCAATGCGCTCGATGACGCCGGGCGGGCGCGCATAAAACATGAGCTCGTCGCACAAATCGATGAACTGGATAGCGGTTTGCAGCAAGTGATAGCCGTCGGAGCGGCGGCCGACGATGTGCAAACACAGATTCAACTTGGCCGGTGCGGGCCACGGCAGCGGCTCGCCCAGGACTTCGTCCCAGTTCTCGTGCGTCGCACTCATCGGTTGAGCAACCAGCGATCGATCACGATCCGCACGCGAGCGGCGCCGCTCGTCGCACGTAATCGAACCGGCAACCGCGCGCCGAACTCATCGGAATAGCGCTGATAGTCGATGCGCCAGCCCTGCTGCTCCAAGCTGACTTCACCGGTCGAACCGGCTTCGCTCCAACGATGCTCGCCCGGCGCCGCCAATCCGAGCAGCCAATAGCGCAAATATCCCGCAGGCAACGTCGCGCCGAGCCGCGTTTCGAGCTCGGTCCATGCCGCCTCGGCTTCCAAGACTTCGCCATCGCCGGTTTGTAGCTCGATTTCCGGCTGATCCGGTGCGCCGCGCAACTCGAGCCGAACGCTGCCGACGCCGACCGGCCCACGAATCTGCACCGTCGATCGATCCGGACGCTGCGTCCAATTGAAGGTGCCGGAACCGCCGCCGTTCGGTCCCGAGACTGCCAGACGTCCGCGCACTTGCCACGCTTCCAATTGCTCGAGCGACACCGGCGGTACCGGCGCGCGAGGCACGGTCTTGCAGCCGGCCAACAAGCCGGCCGCGCAGAGTACGGCAA
>DATCLP010000629.1:0-2279 GCA_036563855.1 Steroidobacteraceae bacterium
GCCTGCGTACAGCAGCAGATGGTCCTTCGAGAGCGGCTCTTGCAACCGATGCCGGATCTGATACCAGGCGCCCTGGTTCTGCGGCTCCTCCTGGCACCAGACGATCTCGCGTGCGTTCGCATACTTGCGGATCACGGCAGCGTACTCCTCGATCGGGAACGGATAGAGCTGCTCGATGCGCACGATCGCCACGTTGTGAATGCCGTCGCTGCGGCGCGAATCGAGCAAGTCGAAGTACACCTTGCCGGCGCAGAACACGACGCGCGTGACGTTTTGCGGCTGAATGTCGTCGATCTCGTCGATGATCATGCGGAAACTGCCGCGCGTGAGCTCTTCCAGCGGAGAGACGGATAGCTTGTGCCGCAGCAAACTCTTCGGCGTCATCACGATGAGCGGCTTGCGGAACGGTTGCTTCATCTGCCGGCGCAACATGTGGAACATCTGCGCAGGCGTCGATGGAACGCACACTTGCATGTTCTGTTCCGCGCAAAGCTGCAGGAAGCGCTCGAGGCGCGCCGAGGAGTGCTCGGGGCCTTGGCCCTCATAACCGTGCGGCAGGAACAGCGTGAGGCCGCACAACCGACCCCACTTCGCTTCTCCGGAGCTGATGAACTGATCGATGATGACTTGAGCGCCGTTCGCAAAGTCGCCGAACTGCGCTTCCCAGATCGTCAGGCAGTTGGGTTCGGTCGTCGAGAAACCGTACTCGAAACCGAGGACGGCTTCTTCCGAGAGCAACGAATCGATCACCGTGAAGCGCGGCTGGCTCGGCGCGAGGTTTTGCAGAGGAATGTAGCAATCGCCGGTATTCTGATCGTGCCAGACGGCATGGCGGTGGAAGAACGTGCCGCGTCCGCTGTCCTGCCCGCTGATCCGCACTTCGTAGCCTTCCGACAGCAGCGTCGCATATGCGAGCGTCTCGGCGCAGCCCCAATCGAGCGGTTGTTGGCCGGCGATCATCTTCGCGCGGGCCTTCACGATGTTGTCGACCTGCCGATGCAACGTGAAGTTGGCGGGTAGGGTCGTTAGCTTCGCACCGAGCTCACGCAACAGCTCGATGCGGACGCCCGTCATGAGCGGCTCGGTGCGATCGACGTATTGGTACTTGCTCCAATCGACCGTGTGCTTGTTGCCGATCATTCCGAGCGCGTGCTTGACGGTCGACCGGCCCTCGTCGAGCGTGCGGCGATACTCCTCGACCATCGCCTCCGCGTCGCTCGCCGTGATCACCTGGTCCTGCACCAGCTTCTCTGCGTAAAGCTGCCGCGTCGTCTTCTGCTTTCGAATCTTCTGATACATGACCGGCTGCGTTGCGGCCGGCTCGTCCGCCTCGTTGTGGCCGCGGCGTCGATAGCACACCAGATCGATCACGACATCCTTGTGGAACTTCATGCGGTAGTCGAGCGCCAGGCGCGTCACGAAGATCACGGCCTCCGGATCGTCGCCGTTCACGTGGAAGATCGGAGCTTCGATCATCTTGGCGACGTCGCTGCAATAGAGCGTCGAGCGCGCATCCCTCGGATCGGAGGTCGTGAATCCGACTTGGTTGTTGATGATCAAGTGCACCGTGCCGCCGGTGTAGAAGCCGCGCGCTTGCGAAAGCTGCAGCGTTTCCATGACGACGCCTTGGCCGGCGAAGGCCGCATCGCCGTGAATGAGGACCGGAACGACCTTGTCGCCTTCCGTGTCGTTGCGTCGTTGCTGACGCGCGCGTACCGAACCCTCGACGACCGGATCGACGACTTCCAGATGCGACGGATTGAAGGCGAGCGCGACGTGTACGTTGCCGCCGGGCGTGCGGATATCGGTGGAGAATCCCTTGTGATACTTCACGTCGCCCGAGCCCTTCATGTGGTTCGAGTCGTACGCACCCTCGAACTCGGAGAACAGCACTTGCGGCGACTTGCCGACGACGTTCACGAGCACGTTCAGGCGCCCGCGGTGGGCCATGCCGATGACGATTTCCTCGATGCCGCGCAGGCCGCCCTGCTGAATCAAGTCGTCGAGCATCGGAATCAGCGCTTCGCCGCCTTCGAGCGAGAAACGCTTTTGCGCCGGATACTTCGTTGCGAGGTACAGCTCGAGGCCTTCTGCAGCCGTCAATCCTTGCAGAATCGACTTACGCTCCTCCGTGCTGAACCGGTGGAGAACGCGACCCTCCTGGAAACGGTCCTGCAGCCACAAGCGCTCTTTCGAATTCGAAACGTGCGCGAACTCGGCGCCGATCGTGCCGCAGTAGATGTAACGGAGCTGCGCAATGATGTCGCGCAGCTTCATGC
>DATCLP010000630.1:0-4549 GCA_036563855.1 Steroidobacteraceae bacterium
AGCGAGAGCAGCCCTTCGATCACGACCGAAGCACGCACGACGGCGTCCTGGATGCGTTGCAGGCGCTCTCTCTGGCTGGCGTCGAATCGCCCTCGCAGCGAGATCTCGAGCATTCCCGCCTGTCCGGAGATCGTGCTCAGGGGCGAGCGCAAGTCATGCGATGCTGACGCTGCAAACTCTTCGAGGGCGCGGTTCGTCGCTGCAAGCTGCGTATTCGCTTGCTGCAATTCCGCGGTGCGTCGTGCGACGCGCATCTCGAGCTCCGCGTTCAACTTGCGAAGCTCGCGTCTTGCCGCTTCTTGTTCGCTGATGTCTCGCACGATGGCGAGCATCACATCGTCGCCCGCGATCGGCAGGTTCGAAAGATTGACCTCGGCCTCGAACGGTTCGCCTGTATCCGCGCGCTTGAACAGCCACTGAAAGGTCGTGCCGCCTTCTCGCTGCAGCTCTTGCTCGCGGCCCGAAACCGCCTGCACGGTCGGCGTTCCGTCGGTTTGAACCTCGGGCGAAATGTCCGGAACCTTGAGCCCCTGCAACGTGCCGTTCGACGGAAGCCTGAAAGTTTGCCGTGCCTGCTCGTTGTGCTCGACGATCGTTCCCTGCTTGAGCAACAAGATACTGGCCAGCGAGTTCTCGAACAGCTTGTGGAATTGCGTCTCGCGGCGATTGATCTCTTCCAGAGACCGATACAGCAGCGTCGTCATCAGAATGAGCAATGCAGACGATCCGATCGACAGCCACAACACCATCATGGCGTTGCGGCGCCAAGGCGCGAGGATCGCGTCGTACTCGCGCGATACGACGAGATTCAGCGGAACGTCGTTGCCCCTCCGCGCGGTACCGAACAACTTGCGCTTTCCGTCGACGGCGGAGATACCTTCGAGGACGTAGGCCCCGTCGGCAGGCAGCGCACGAATGCGTCCGAACAGCTCGGTGGCACTCAGGTCCGTCACTGGCGGCGGAGATCCGTCAAGCCCCGGCGTTCCAGTCAGTAGCCAACCGTCCGTGCGCAAGATGGAAATCTGTCCGCGATCGATGCCGATCGCCCGATATCGCTCGATCAGCTCTTCGACATCGAACCAGACGCCGAACCAGCCTTCATCGCCATCCAACCCGCGAGCGACCGGGATCACCTGTTGGGTCGCCGACGTGGGATCGGGCATCGGATGCGCAACGACGGTTTGCCGACTCGAGGGGTGCATCGGCAGCCAACCGGGCAGGCCTTCTGTGTGCTCGACGAAAGATCGACCTACGATGACCGTGCGCCGTGCATCGCCGATGAACAATGCACGAATGTAATCGCCCGTCACCTGCTCTCGAAGCTGCGCACTGATCTCGTCGGAAGAAGCGACTGCCAGCCGGCCTTGGCGACGCACCGCATTGACTGCTGACTCCGCCGCGCCCAATCCGTCGCCGAGCAACGCTTCCAATTGCGCATTGAGCGAATCAGCCACGATTCGCAACTGATCTCCGGCACTCGTGACCGTGCGGCTGCGGTCTTCGACGATGTACCAGACGGCATAGGCCCATCCGATGGTCAAGATCAGACCGGCGTATACGAGAAACGATCGCCGAACCTTCGACCGCACGCGCGGATCGAGCGCCTGAGGTGCGAGCGCCACCCGGTTCCAAAAGCTTTCGGCCATTCCGTGTCTCGAGGGTTCGATGCGTTATTCTCGTCGGTGTTTTCACTTAACGCCATCGAGTAGCGCACGTTCCCGACGTGCCGAAACCCTCCCGACCGCGCCGCCGACCGGCTGGGCGAATACGTCTCGCCGGTAAACGTACTTATTAATAGGAGCGCTCCAGCTCCCAACACACACTGACTATCTCCCAAATGGTGGATGAACCCGCCCGCGTCCCCTCCCTAGATTCATCGCTCGCACTTGCTGATGAGTGGAGGAGAGGTCGTGGCTCACCATGCGGTTCGACGTTCCAGTGCTTGGTTGGCATCGTTGCTGTTCCTGCCGTCCATCGTGCTGGCCTACCCTGCGCCGCCTCCCGATCCGTCGGTCCCGCCGTCCGAAGTCCCGCCCGCGATCCAGCAGGTCCGGCGCGAGATGCTCGAAGCGCACGTCAATGCGCTCACGTTCCAGAGCATGGACCGGATTTTCACGACTCGCAGCGTGCCTCGTGCGGGGCGCGTCTGGCAGTTGCCGCGTGCCGATCATGCGCTCGACTTCAAGTATCAGTTCCAGGGACGCGAGTACACGCCGGACGACTTCCTCGAGCGCACCTACACGAACGCGCTCCTCATCATGAAGGACGGGCGCATCGTCTCCGAGATCTATCGCAACAACTCGAACGAGTCGACGCGGTTCATCGGCTGGTCGATGACGAAGTCGATCGTCGGTCTGCTTGTCGGCTGCGCACTGCGCGAAGGACATATCCAATCGATCGACGATCCGATCACGCGCTACCTGCCGGAGCTCAAAGGCGGCGGCTACGACGGCGCGACGATCAAGAACATTCTGCAAATGCGCTCAGGCGTGGATTACGAGGAGCGTTACGACTTCGGCAATCCGGGCATTGCCGCGCGTAATCACGAGTTGGCGCTCGTGACGAACGTCATCCGCTTTGCGGACGCCGCAAAGACGATCAAACGCAAGCATAGTCCCGGCGAAGTGTGGGAATACAAGACGCTCGATACGGCCGTACTCGGCTGGCTCATCGAGCGAGTCAGCGGCACCACGCTTGCGGCGTTCACGGCCCAACACCTGTGGGAACCGCTCGGCGCAGAGAAAGATGCCTTCTACATCATGGACGGCGAACCCGGCGTCGGCCGCGAGTTCTCCGGGGCCGGCTTCAACGCGACGCTACGCGATTACGCGCGCATCGGTCTGATGATGCTGAACGAAGGCCGCGCGAACGGCCGGCAGATCATTCCGGTCGAATGGGTGCGCGCATCGGTACGACCCGCCGGCGGACCTGGACCGGGCTACGGCTATCAATGGTGGATCAATCCGGACGGCTCGTATCAGGCGCTCGGCCTGCAAGGGCAATTCATTTACGTCGACCCAGCGACGCGCACGGTCGTCGTCAAGCTGAGCTACTTCCCGCCCGGCGATACGGCCGCCGATGAGGAAACGGCGGCGTTCATGTCGGCCGCTTCCAAGTGGCAGCCCACGAAGCTCCAGTGATGAACATGGTGCTCGATCGCGCCTGTCGTTCTGGCTGCGTATCGAGCACCGATCCGATACCGAACATGTTCGATCGAGACAGCAAGATGGTTGGGGGATCTATGTCCGCTACGTCGCGGTATCTGTGCTTGAGTGTCGTTGCAGCCCTGAGCCAAGGCGTGTCCGCACAAGACGTGTCTTCGGGCGCAACGATCGACACCGTGCTGCAAGAAGTCGTCGTCACGGCGCAAAGGCGCGTCGAGAATCTGCAGGATGTTCCGATCGCTGCGACGGCGCTCGATTCTCGCGCGCTCGAGTCGAAACAAGTCCTGCAGCTCGCCGACCTGCAAACGGCTGCGCCGTCGTTGTCGATCACGAATGCTGGTCAGACCCAATCCGTGAACATTCGCGGCATCGGTCTGGCGAGCAACTCGCCGAACGCCACGGCCGGCGTCGCAACTTACGTCGACGGCCTGTTCCAGCCACCCATCGTGCAATTCAACAGCTTCTACGACCTACGCAGCATCGAAGTGCTGCGCGGTCCGCAGGGCACTCTGGTCGGCACGAACTCGACGGGCGGTGCGATCTTCATCAACTCCAACAATCCGAGCGTCGACGGCTACGAAGGCTATGCGCAGCTCGGATTCGGCAACTTCGATTCGATCGAAGCCGAAGGTGCGCTGAACGTCCCGCTCGCCGACGCGTTCGCAGTGCGTCTGGCCGGCTTTCATCGCCAGCGCGATAGCTTCTATTCAGACGTAGGACCGTTCAACAATTCGGCAGGTGAGCTCGACGAAACCGGTGGACGCATCGGCATCTTGTGGAAGCCGGGCTCGTTCAGCGCGCTCGCAAAGGTGCAACTGAACGATCAAGAAACCGGCGGCTACGCCTATCGACCTGTCCGCGGGACCGCGTTCGAGAGTTACCGCGTCGGCGACATACGCACGCTGGCCTACGACGTCGACACGTCGCATCGAGAAAAGGCCTTGATCGCGGGGTTGACGCTCGAACAGGAGTTCGACAACGGGATCATCCTGCGCTCGTTGAGCGGCTACCAGCACAAGCGGATCTACAGCGTCGACGACATCGACGGCACGATGGCGGATGTGAGCGTCGGCGGCGATGTATGGTGGGACTACTTCGCGAGCGAGAAGCAGTACAGCCAGGAGATCAACTTGATCTCGCCCACCGCAGGCACCGTCGACTGGATTCTCGGCGCGTACTACCAATACAACGACATCGACGTCCGCATTCGCGAAACGCAAGGCGGCTTTCCGCAGGACATCCTGCCGAAGAACAAGCGCGACACGTTCGGCCTGTTCGCGCAGGTCAATGTCGAACTGACCGACGCGCTCGAGCTGCAAGTCGGCGCCCGCTATTCGCGCTATGAAGTCGAAGGCGCCGGCGTCGTGTTGATCGGTGCCGGAATT
>DATCLP010000631.1:0-4747 GCA_036563855.1 Steroidobacteraceae bacterium
GTCTTGCTCGACCGATTCCTCGATCAGGCCATCGAGGTCGATGTCGATGCGATTTGCGACGGGGAGGACGTCTACATCGGCGGCATCATGGAGCACATCGAGCAGGCCGGGGTGCATTCCGGGGATTCCGGATGCTCGCTCCCGCCGAACAGCTTGAGTGCCGAAACTCAAGAGGAGCTCAAAGATCAAACGCGCAAGCTCGCGCGTGCGTTGAACGTGGTCGGATTGATGAACGTTCAGTTCGCGATCCAGAACGGCATCATTTACGTTTTGGAAGTCAATCCGCGCGCTTCGCGAACGGTGCCCTTCGTTTCGAAGGCGACCGGCGTACCGCTTGCGAAGATCGCCGCGCGCGTCATGGCCGGCGAGAAGCTGAAGGATTTGGGGCTGACGGCCGAGCGCGTACCGAAATTCTTCGCAGTGAAAGAGTCGGTCTTCCCCTTCGCCAAGTTCCCGGAGGCGGACCCCATTCTCGGGCCCGAGATGAAGTCGACGGGCGAGGTGATGGGGACCGGTCGGTCGTTCGGCGAGGCCTACGCGAAGGCGCAGATTGCCTCGGGTGTCACGTTGCCGACCCGCGGCGTGTGCCTGCTCAGCGTGCGGGATCGCGATAAGCCCGCGGCGGTCTCATTGGCGCGGCGACTGATCGCCCAAGGCTTCGAGATCGTGGCCACCTCAGGTACGGCCAAGGCGATCGCGGATGCCGGATTGCCGTGTCGGGCGGTCAATAAGGTGCGCGAAGGTCGTCCGCACATCGTGGACATGATCAAGAACGACGAGATTGCACTGATTGTGAATACCACCGAAGGCAAGCAAGCGATTTTCGAGTCCCGCTCGATTCGTCGTGAAGCTGTGCACAAGCGAGTCACCTACTACACGACGATCGCGGCGGCTCTCGCAACCTGCGACGCGATTGCTCATTTGAACGATGTGGACGTGAATCGTCTGCAGGATCTTCATAAAGAGGTCGCATCGTGAAACGCATGCCACTGACTGCCAAAGGCGCCGAGCGCTTGCGAGCCGAGCTCAAGCGCCTGAAGACGGAGGACCGGCCGCGCGTCATCGCGGCGATTGCGGAAGCGCGCAGTCACGGCGATCTGAGCGAGAACGCCGAGTATCACGCTGCGCGCGAGCAGCAGAGCTTCATCGAAGGGCGGATCAAGGATATCGAGGCGCACCTTTCCAACTCCGAGATCATCGACGTCACGAAGATTTCGGCGGGAGGCAGGGTCGTTTTCGGCGCCACCGTCGATCTCGAGGACCAGGAAGACGGCACCAAGGTCGTGTACCAGATCGTCGGGGACGCCGAGGCGGACATCAAAGCAGGTTTGATTTCGGTCTCTTCGCCGATCGCGCGCGCTCTCGTCGGTAAGAGCGAAGGGGACATCGTCGAGGTCGTCGCGCCGAACGGGACACGGTGCTACGAGATCGTCTCGGTCAGATACATCTAATTTTCCGTGATCGCCTACCGCACAGCCGCCGTCCTCCTCGCGCTCTGGGCGGGGAGTCTGTTGACCGTCTGTGCGCTCGTTGCGCCGACTCTGTTCGCATTGCTGGAGCGTTCCCTCGCCGGCAGAGTCGCCGGACGCTTGTTCTTCGCGGAGACGGTGATCGGCGTGGTCGCCGCGATCGGGATTTTCATTGCGCAGCGGATTGGCAGATTCTCCTTGTCGCGTGCCGCGACTATCGGAATCGTCGTCGCGGCCGGCCTGCCGCTCGCCAGCGAGATCGTTCTGAGCCCGCTGATGCAGGCTGCGAGATCCGCAGGCGACATGGCGCGCTTCGGGCTCTTGCACGGTGTGTCGGCCGTGTTGTTCGCGGGTGCGTGCGCGGCCGCGCTATTTGCGCTTTGGAATGTCAGTCGGCCGGCAGTGTGATGCGCGGTTTGTCCTTGCTCGGACGATAGAACACGCCGACATTGCCGATTCGTTGCACGAGCGCGCTGCCCGTGGACTGCGCCAGCTCTTCGAGAATCGCATCGCGCACCTCGCGATCGCCTACACGCGCTCGCACCTTGACGAGCTCATGCGCGCCGAGTGCGATGTCGAGCTCGCGGGTGACTGCGGGCGATAAGCCGGCTTGCCCGATCAGTACAATCGGATCGCGGCTGTGCGCGAGCCCGCGCAGGTACTTACGCTGCTTTTCGGAGAGATTCATCGTCTGCGAACTAGAGTTGCCATGATGCATTCTGAGCGATCCGCGAAGCTCCTGCACGAATTCGCGAGGGCTGCGTGACCAAACGGACGAAGTCGAGCCGGCGCTGGCTCGACGAGCACGAAAGCGATGTCTATGTAAAGCGGGCGCGCGAGAGCGGGTTTCGCTCGCGGGCCGTGTTCAAGCTGGAGGAGATTCAGCGCAAGGACAAGCTCATCAAGCCGGGCATGACCGTCGTGGATCTTGGCGCCGCACCAGGCGGTTGGAGCCAGCTAGCGGTCAAGCTTCTGCATGGCCGGGGACGAGTCATTGCACTGGATGTGCTGCCCATGGAAGAGATTCCCGGCGTGGAGTTCATCCAGGGCGACTTCGCGAGCGACGAGGTTTTGGCCGAGCTGGTGCGGCGACTGGGGTCCGACCGGCCCCAGCTTGTAATGTCGGACATGGCCCCCAACATGTCCGGGATTGCCGAAGTCGATCACGACAGATCGATGCATCTCGTTGAACTCGCATTGGATTTCGCTTTGCGAACCCTTGCGCCAGGCGGCGACTTCTTGGTGAAAGTTTTTCAAGGCCGGCACTTCCAGCCGTTCGTTCAGCAGCTTCGGCAGCACTTTGCGAGCGTCCGGGTTCGTAAGCCGGCAGCCTCCCGCCAGCGGAGCGCGGAGCTATATCTGCTCGCGCGCTGTCTTAGGTCATGAAATGAGGAAGTCGGGGTGCACCGTGGAAATCGGCGGGGCAAATCCCATAAACGAGACATCCTCCGCGGTCTTATGCCAGAGCGGGGGTTTGGTTCTGGCTTTGCGCGCGGGGGATGTAGTAGTGTCGGACGCACACATCTCGTGTTCTGTCAACGCTCTCCTGGTCGATATGGCCATGCGTGCGGGCTCCTGAGGATCGAACTTTGAACGATCTCGCAAAAAACATCGTGCTCTGGATCGTCATCGTGGTCGTCGTTGCGGCCGTGGTGAGCAGCTTCAATCAACGACAGGGCTCCGATAACAGGATGGCGTACTCCACCTTTCTGGAGCAGGTGAAGAGCGGCGGCATCGACTCCGTCACCTTCAAGGGCAACATCATCGAAGGTGTCCGCAAGAACGGCCAGAAGTTCATCGTCTACAACCCCGAGACCGAGAACACCGCGTTGATCGGAACGCTGACGGATAACGACGTCACGATCGACGCGGCGCCGCCGGAGCGGCAGTCGCTGCTGATGCAGTTGTTCCTGTCGTCCTTCCCGATCCTGCTGCTGATCGCAGTCTGGGTGTATTTCATGCGGCAGATGCAAGGAGGGGCCGGCGGCAGAGGCGCCATGTCGTTCGGCAAGAGTCGCGCGCGCCTGCTCGGCGAGGACCAGGTGCAGGTGACGTTTGCCGATGTGGCGGGCGTCGACGAAGCGAAAGAAGAAGTCGTCGAGATCGTCGAGTTCCTGAAAGACCCGGGCAAGTTTCAGCGCCTCGGCGGCAAGATTCCGCGCGGCGTGTTGATGGTCGGCTCGCCGGGCACGGGCAAGACGTTGCTCGCACGCGCGATCGCCGGAGAAGCCAAGGTCCCGTTCTTCACGATCTCCGGTTCGGATTTCGTGGAGATGTTCGTCGGCGTCGGTGCCTCACGCGTACGCGACATGTTCGATCAGGCGAAGAAGCACGCCCCGTGCATCATCTTCATCGACGAGATCGATGCTGTCGGTCGTCATCGCGGCGCGGGCCTCGGCGGCGGTCACGACGAGCGCGAGCAGACGCTGAACCAGTTGCTCGTCGAGATGGACGGCTTCGAAGGCAATGAGGGCGTGATCGTCATCGCTGCGACGAACCGCCCTGACGTACTCGACCCGGCGTTGCTGCGCCCAGGCCGTTTCGACCGCCAGGTCGTCGTCCCGTTGCCGGACGTGCGCGGTCGCGAGCAGATCCTCAGAGTCCACATGCGCAAGCTCCCGTTGGCGGAAGACGTCAAGCCGCACGTGATTGCTCGCGGCACGCCGGGATTCTCGGGCGCCGACCTTGCGAACCTGACGAACGAGGCGGCGTTGTTTGCAGCGCGCGCCAATCGTCGCGTCGTCTCGATGGAGGAATTCGAGAAGGCGAAGGACAAGATCATGATGGGCGCGGAGCGCCGTTCGATGGTCATGGACGAGCAGGAGAAGCGGCTGACCGCGTATCACGAAGCGGGTCACGCGATCGTCGGATTGTCCGTGCCCGAGCACGATCCCGTTTACAAGGTTACGATCATCCCGCGCGGACGCGCGCTCGGCGTGACGATGTTCCTGCCGGAGGCCGATCGCTACAGCACCAGCAAGCGTCGGCTCGAGAGCCGGATCGCCACGCTCTTCGGCGGTCGACTTGCGGAAGAGATCGTTTTCGGCCCCGATGCGGTGACGACAGGAGCCGCCAACGACATCGAGCGTGCAACGGAAATCGCGCGCAACATGGTGACGAAGTGGGGATTGTCGGATCGTCTCGGCCCGCTGACTTACAGCGAAGACCAGGGCGAAGTGTTCCTCGGCCGGCAAGTGACGCAGCACAAGCAGGTTTCTGACGTGACCGCGCATGTGATCGACGAGGAAGTGCGCCATCTCATCGATACGAACTACAAC
>DATCLP010000632.1:0-8160 GCA_036563855.1 Steroidobacteraceae bacterium
GAGCTCGTCCGCATTTCGAGCGACGATTTCGCCATACGCAGCGCTTACGTTGCTCCCCGGCGGCGTGGGGCGTGCCCAAACGTTGCTCACCGCGATCGCTCGATCGTCGCTCGCGCAGCCGACCAGCAGCAATCCGGCCAATCCCAGAACCGCGTGCAGCTTCACGAGCGCTCCTTCATCGTCGTACGAATCACATCGCACACGGCTCGAATCGCCTCGATGCGCGAGCTGCTCTTGCGCCACACCGCACCGACCGTGCGGGTCGGAACGGGTTTGGCGAACGGCTTGACGGTCAAACCCTGCCCGGAACCGAACGGTCCGCGCGTAGCAAGCTCCGGCAGGAGCGTCACGCCGAGGCCCGCAGCCACCATTTGACGCAGCGTTTCCAGGCTCGTCGCGCGATATTCATCGGCTTCCTTCACGTCGACGCGGCTGCAGACTTCGAGCGCTTGATCGCGCAGGCAATGTCCATCTTCGAGCAGCAGCAGCGTTTCGCCGCTCAAATCGTCCAAACGCAGGCTCGAGCGCTTCGCGAGCGGATGACCGTTCGGGACGGCGACCGTGAAATTCTCTTCGTAGAGCTCTGCGGCTTCGAGCCCGTCGAGCGCAACCGGCAGCGCGATGATCCCGAGATCGATCTCGCCGTTGCGCAGCTTTTCGAGCAGCGGCTGCGTCTGGTACTCGTAGAGCATGAGCTTGAGCTTCGGAAGCTGTTTGCGGAGCTTGCGGGCGACGAGCGGCAACAGATACGGCCCGATCGTGGGAATCAGCGCGACCTTGAGCTTGCCCGACAGGGGATCGTGCTCGTTGCGAGCGATCGCAATGATCTCGTCGCTTTCCTGCAAGATGCGGCGGGCGAGCGGCAGGATCTTCTGGCCGGTTTCGGTGAGCGTCACCCGGCGCGGATGGCGCTCGATGAGCTGCACGCCGAGATAGTTCTCGAGCTTCTTGATCTGCGCCGACAGGGTCGGTTGGCTCACATACGAGCGCTCGGCGGCCTTGCCGAAATGTTTCGTCTCAGCGAGTGCGACGAAGTAGCGCAGGTCTCGTAAGTTCACGCTCGACGCTCCAATAGCCGACGGCCGTCGGGGTAGTGTAGAGCAATCGCAAGCGAGCGCTTAAACGCTATACTCCCTGCATGTCACCCCGACTCGTGCGATTGTCGGCTGGGGTGGTCGTCGTGCGCGAGACCGCCGAAGGCTGGCGATACTTATTATTGCGGGCTTACACGCACTGGGACTTCCCAAAGGGCATGGTCGAGCCCGGCGAAGAGCCGTTGGACGCTGCGATCCGCGAGGTCCGCGAAGAGACCTTGATCGAGGATCTCGAGTTCGAATGGGGCTACGACTACATCGAGACCGGACCGTACAGCCGCGGAAAAATCGCGCGTTACTACCTTGCCCGAACGCGCACGAGCACGGTCACGCTGCCTGTGATCGAGGAGCTTGGTCGCCCCGAGCACAACGAATACCGCTGGGTCGACGAGGCTACGGCGCTCAAGCTCGTTTCCGCACGCGTCGTGCCCATCGTGCAGTGGGCGGCGGCGAAGATTGCGATGACGCCCGCAGGAACTACGCAAGAGGCACGTGAGTAGAACCTATCTCAAAACGTCATGAGCGGCCGCGGATGGCCGACGGGAATCCCGTCGAGGGGTTACCTGTGCGCGCAGTAGTTTCGAGATGGGTTCTAGAGTCGTCATCGTGGGAGCCGGTTTCGCCGGCTTGAACGCCGCAAAGCGTCTGCAGCGCCTTGCGAGCTTGGATATCACGGTCATCGATCGCGAGAACCATCACCTGTTCCAGCCGCTGCTGTATCAGGTCGCGATGGCAGCGCTCAGTCCCGCCGACATCGCAGTACCGATCCGAACGTTGCTCCGGCGGCCGAACGTCAAAGTCATCAAAGCGAATGCACAGCGTGTCGACGTCGAGCGCCGCTGCGTCGTCACGGATGCCGGCGAGTTCGCATACGACTACGTGTTGATCGCATGCGGTGCGCAGCATGCCTATTTCGGCCACGAGGAATGGGAGCCGTTTGCACCGGGTCTCAAGAATCTGCCGCAGGCGACCGAAATTCGCCGCCGCGTGCTCGAAGCGTTCGAAGCAGCCGAGCGCGCTCCAGATGCCGCATCGCGTCGTCGATTGTTGACTTTTGTGGTCGTCGGCGGCGGACCGACCGGCGTCGAGTTGGCCGGCGCGATCGGGGAGATGAGCCGTTACACGCTTGCACGCGACTTTCGCAGCATCGATCCGCGACAAACCCGCGTCGTGCTCGTCGAAGCGGGACCGCGCATCCTGCCTTCCTTCGACGCGGGCCTTGCGGCTCGAGCAGCGCGCGACCTGGAGTCGCTCGGCGTTCAAGTTTGGACCGGCGCACCGGTCACGGAAGTGTCGGAAGAAGGCGTGACGGTCGGCGATGAAAAGCTCGCTGCGGCTACGGTGTTGTGGGCGGCGGGCGTGAAGGCATCCGATATCGGGAGCACGCTCGGAGTGCCACTCGATCGCGCCGGCCGCGTCATCGTCGGTCCGGATCTCACCATTCCGGGACATCCGGAAGTTTTCGTCGCAGGCGATCTCGCTCACGCAAAGGGTGAGGATGGAAAACCTCTGCCCGGTGTCGCGCTCGTAGCGATGCAGCAGGGGGTGTATTTCGCATCGATTGTCGAACGCGAGACGAAAGCGGGAAGCATCCAGCCGCGCGAGCCTTTCCGCTATCGGGATCTCGGTTCCATGGCGACGATCGGACGCAGCCGCGCCATTGCGGAATTCGGTCGATTGCGGCTCAAAGGCTGGATCGCCTGGTGGTTCTGGCTGTTCGTGCACATCTACCGGTTGAGCGGCTTTCGCAATCGGCTTTCGGTGCTGATCCAGTGGGCGTGGTCGTATTGGACGTTCGGACGCGGCGCGCGCCTGATCGTCGGCAAGGAGTGGCAGTCCTACGGACAGCGATAGACCCGGCGAGGGCAGTAGCCGCGCATCAATCTCGAAAGTTCGTGAATTGCAGCGGCAGATCGAATTTCGCCGCGCGCACGAGTGCGATCGCTTCCTGAAGTTGATCCTTGCCCTTGCCGCTCACACGCACGTGCTTGTCCTGAATCGCGGCCTGAACCTTCAATTTCGAATCCTTGATCAGGCGCTGAATCTTCTGTCGAAAGAGGGCATAGCGGCTCGCCGAGTGCGTGATGTAGGTAAAGATCTCTTCGTGTCGTTTACGCGACAGCGCTGTATACACCGCAGCTAGCCTACATTTTCGATGAAGATGGCGTAATGCGCTGTCGCTTAAGGGCAAATGACCTGAAATTTTTTGTTTGGAACGAGTAACCTTTCGCCTCCCCGCGGCGTCCAAGGACGCAAACGACTCGAGGCTCACGCTCGGTCTCGCATTGGTTTTGGGACCGGCCCTCGAGGCTGCACCGGAGCAACAAGTGACGACTCACGCATGGCAGCAACCCGCCGCGGCGGATTCCAATAACGAGACTTTACACCGCGATTTGGAAACCAATGAGCCCGGGACACGCTCGGCAAGCGTGCGCCCGTTTCCCACGCCTCATGCACCGACACCCGCTACCGAGGAGCGTCGTCCTGCGGGTCCAATGCGATACATCGTTGCGCTCGTACTGATCGTGGGCGCGGTTCTCGCTTGGGCACTGATGCGTCAGCCTGCTACGCCGGCGAGCACCCAACCTGCCGTCGTTGCGCCTCTCGAGCTTTCGCAAGTCGACGTTGCGATTGCAGAACCAAGGGCTCTGAGCCGTCGCTTGCCTTTGTCAGGCTCGCTGGCCCCAGTGGTACTGGCGACAGTCAAATCGAAGGTAGGAGGCGAAGTACGAGAGCTCACCGTTCGCGAAGGACAGGACGTGCGCGAGGGCGAGGTGATCGCGCGCCTCGATACGCGCAATCTCCAGGCGCAATACGATCGTGAGCTTGCAGCCGTGGAAAAGGCGCGTGCCGATCTAGAACTTGCGACGCTGAATCGCGAGAAGAACCGCGCGCTGCTCGAGCAGAAGTTCATTTCTCAGAACACGTTCGAGCAGACCGAAACCGCTTACTTCGGCAGCGTTGCAAACCTGAAGCTGGCCGAGGCCCAAGCCCGGCTCGCGAAGATCAACTTGGACGATGCGGTCATCCGCGCGCCGTTCAGCGGCACGATCGCGCGCCGGCTCGTGCAACCCGGCGAGAAGGTGTCGCCGGACGCACCGGTTGTGCAAATCGTCGATTTGAGGGAAATGCTCCTCGAAGCGGCTGTGCCGGCCACCGAGATTCCAGCCGTCAGGATCGGTCAGACCGCACGCTTCACGGTCGGCGGCTTCGGGGAACGAGAATTCGTCGGCAACGTTCAGCGCATCAATCCGATCACGACCGATGGCTCGCGCGCGATCACGATCTATGTCGCCGTGCCGAACCCCGATCTTGCGCTCAAGGGCGGCATGTTCGCGCAGGGCGAGCTGATCTTGGATGCCGATGAACCCGTGCTGTCGATTCCGTACGCCGCCGTACGCTTCGAAGCGGGTTCGCCCATCGTCCATATGCTCGTCGACGGCAAGATCGAGCGACGCGAGATCGTGCTCGGCCCGCACGTCGAAGGCAGCGAGTTCGTGGAAGTGCGTTCCGGGGTGAAGTCCGGAGAGCGCGTCATCGTCGCAGACATCGGCGATCACAAGCCGGGCGATGCGGCATTCGTGCGCGGCGAAGAGTTGCCGACGTCCATCGCATCGAGCACCGGCTGAGTCGTAGCGGGCAGTGCCCGCACCTAGCGACTATTTCGAGAATCTTTCAGCCCTAGAGCTGCAGGCCTATGTGGATCACCCGCGTCAGTGTCAATCAGCCCGTTTTCGCGACGATGGTCATGGCCGCGCTCGTCGTGCTCGGCGTGTTTTCCTACCGTCTGCTGCCGGTCGAGCAGATGCCGGAAATCAACCCGCCGCAGGTGTTCATTACGGTGCCCTATCCGGGCGCATCGCCAGAGTCGATCGAAAGCGACGTCATCAAGCCGATCGAAAACGTCGTCAACTCGGTGGACGGCATCAAGAACATCTACGCGACTGCGCGCGAAGGCGTCGCGCTCATGGAGCTCGAATTTCAGCTCGACGTTGACATCGCATCTGCAGCGCAAGAGGTTCGGGACAAGATTGCGCAGATTCGTTCGGCGCTCCCGCGAGAGATCCGCGATCCGACCGTGTCGCGCGCGACGAACGACACGACGCAAGGTCCAGTCGTCGCGCTCGTCGTCTACTCCGATAAACGGAGCCTTCGCGAAGTCTCGACGCTCGTCGAACAGCAAATCGTCAAGCGGCTGCAGAACGTGCCGGGCGTCGGCAATGTATACGTGAGCGGTGGGCTCGAGCGGCAGATTCAAATCTTCCTGCGCCCGGAACAGCTACAAAGCTACCGAGTCGGCGTCGATCAGGTCATCGCAGCGATTCAAGCCGCGAATCAGGATTTGCCGGCAGGAAGCATTTCGACCGGTACGCGCGAGCAGCTCGTGCGAGTCGAAGGCAGGATCAAGGATCCGCGCGGCTTCGAGCGGATCATCGTTGCGAACCAGGGTGGCGCACCGGTCTACTTGTCGCAAGTGGCCGATGTGGTCGACGGCGAGCAGGAAGAGCAATCGATCGCGCGCGTGAACGGCAAGCGCTCGGTCGAAATCGACATCTTCAAGATCCAGCAGTCGAACATCGTCGAAGTCGGCGAAGGTGTGCAGGAAGCCATCGCCGAGCTCAAGGAGCGGCTGCCCGACGATATTCAGATCGAGACGCTTTGGTCGAATGCGGACTGGATCAAAGGATCGCTCGACCGCGTGAAGTCGACGATCATGGAGGGTGCCATTCTCACGGTGTTGATTGTCTTCCTATTCCTGCACTCGTGGCGCTCGACGATCATCACCGGATTGACCTTGCCGATTTCCGTCATCGCCACGTTCATCGCGCTGTACGCGTTCGGCTTCACGCTCAATTTCATGACCTTGATGGCTTTGTCGCTCTGCATCGGCTTGCTGATCGACGATGCGATCGTCGTGCGCGAGAACATCGTGCGGCACGCCAGCATGGGTAAGAGCCATCGGCAGGCAGCGCTCGAAGGCACCTCCGAGATCGGCCTTGCGGTCATGGCGACGACGTTCGCGATTCTCGCGGTGTTCGTTCCCGTTGCCTTCATGAGCGGCGTGATCGGACGGTTCTTCTTGCAGTTCGGTCTGACGGTCGCGGTTGCGGTCTTCGTATCGTTGATCGTGAGCTTCACGCTGGATCCGATGCTCTCGTCCGTCTGGCCCGATCCGAAAGAAGGCCGTTTCAAGCATGTGCCCTGGCTCGGGCGTCTCATGGACAAGATCGAGTCGTACATCGAGGCCGCGCATCGCGTGTACGACCGCGTGCTCAACTGGGCTTTGGCGAAAAAGCGCTATCCGGTGCCTGGACTCGCTCGCCTCGCGCTTGCGCGAAAGGAGCCAGGAACGCCGGTGCCGCGCTGGGCGAGCTTGAGTCCACGCTCGCTCCTCGTGCTGCTGGCGATCTTCGTGTTCTTCGGCAGCTTCCTCATCGTACCTCTCGTGGGTACGGAGTTCGTGCCGGCCGCCGATGAGGGCGTCGTCTCGATGCGCTTGCACACGCCCCTTGGCTCGAGCTTGGAATATACCGACGCCAAGGTGCGCGACGTGGAGGCCGAGCTACGGAAGATTCCGGGCGTCCAATCCATCGTCACGACCGTCGGCACGAGCGAAGGCAGCAATTTCGCCCGCATCCTCGTGCTACTCAAAGATATTCGCTTCCACGAGCGCCCCTCGCAGAGCGAGGTCGAAAAGATGATTCGCGAACGCCTCGCGAACATGGCGGGCATCAACCTCATGATCAATCAGAACAATCGGCCGGTCGCGATCTCGATTCTGGGCCCGGACACCGAGCGGCTGACGAAAATCTCTGAAGAGCTGATGGCACGCTTGTCGACGATTCCAGGCATCGCGGATCTGGAAAGCAGCGAAAAGGGCGCCAATCCGACCATCGCCGTGCGTATCAAGAACGAGATCGCAAGTGATCTCGGCTTGACGACTGCGCGCATCGGCAATGCGCTGCGGCCGCTGATCGCCGGAGATCAAATCAGCACGTGGCTGGGTCCCGACGGCCAGGATTACGACGTCATCGTGCAATTGCCCAAACAGCGGCGCGAGCTCGCGAGCGATCTAGGCGATCTCTACGTGAGCAGCACGCGAGTCGACGAGAACGGCAACCCGATCCTCGTACCGTTGCGGCAGGTGGCGGAGTTCATTCCGACCGGCAGCGCGCAGCAGATCCGTCGCCTGAATCTGCAGCGGCGCGTGACGATTTGGGGCAATGCGCAAGGTAGACCGTCGGGCGACGTGGGTAGCGATGCCGAGAAGATTGCGAAAGCGATGGAGCTGCCTCCGGGTTATCGCATCGACATCGGCGGCGGACAGCAAGACATGAACGAAACGATGGCGGCGGCTGGCGCATCGCTCGGGCTCGCCGTCATCTTCATCTATCTCGTGCTCGCTTCGCAGTTCGGCAGCTTCCTGCAGCCGATCGCGATCATGGTCTCGCTCCCGATGTCGCTCATCGGTGTGCTGCTCGCCCTCCTGTTCACGGGCACGACGTTGAACATCTTCTCGATCATCGGCTTCATCATGCTGATGGGCCTCGTGACGAAGAACGCGATCTTGCTCGTCGACTTCACTAATCAAGCCATCCGCGAGGGCAAGCCGCTGCATCAGGCGATTCGTGAAGCGGGGCAAGTGCGGTTGCGCCCCATCCTCATGACGACGCTCGCCATGATCTTCGGCATGACGCCGATGGCGCTCGGTGTCGGTCAGGGCGGCGAAATGCTGGCGCCGATGGGCCGCGCAGTCATCGGCGGCGTGATCACCTCGACGATTCTCACGTTGCTCGTCGTGCCGGTGCTCTACACCTACATCTATGCGCTCACCACGAGACTGAAGGCGTGGTGGCACAAAGGAGCGCCGCAGACGCAGCCTGCGCCTCTAGTTGATAGTTGATAGCGGAGAGCGGGTGCTCGCTCGCGATTTTCGCCCCGAGAAAGAATCGACAATGTGTAGTTGATAGCAGGTAGGCGTTCGCTCGGATCGCGACGCTTAGCTCGCTGTCGACTATCAACTGTCCACTGTCGCTCTTCCTACAGCCTACAGTCTCCTGCCTAC